>CAJOME010000112.1 GCA_905235585.1 uncultured Lachnospiraceae bacterium
AGGGCTTCGGACAGCCTCTGGATAATAAATTCTATCTGACAAACGTCAGGCACGTGATGAACGGAAACAGATACGTGACACGGTTTGAGGGCGTGGCCAATACCATAGGGAGCTGATAAATATGGCAATCTTTGACATTTTAGAGGACGTATCCAAAAAACAGGTGGAGAAGACCGATACCGGAGACTCCAGGATACTGGGACTCATGCTCGGCAGGGTCGTGAAAAACTATGACGAGAATATGCCCGGACGCGTGTCCGTGATCCTGCTCTCAAGGGAGGAGGGCGAAGGAGAAGGCGATGAGGCTGATAATACAAGGCGACTCTGGGCCAGAGTCGTCATGCCGTCCTCCGGAGGATCATGGGGGCATTACTTCATCCCCGAGGTAGGAGATCTCGTGCTGGTGGCATTTGAAGAAGGAAATATAGAGAGGGCGTATGTCATCGGCTGCATACCAAAGACAAACGACAAGATCCTCACCAAGTCAAAGCATGAGAAGAATCTCTACAAGAAGATCGTCACCAAGAACGGCAATTCCATCATATTTGAGGATGTGACCGAGGATCAGGAGGGCGGTGGCGGAGCCGGCGGAGGAGCAGGTGCCGGCGGTGGCGGCGGAGGTACACCCGGAGAAAAGGACAAGATCACGGTAAAGACCGCCCTGGATATGCATCACATGATCTTTGACAATGAGAAAAAGATGATGGAGATAGCGGATAAGGATAAGAATAACCTTATCAGACTGTCCACGGATCAGGAGAAGGGGCATATAGAGGTCACCGCGGCCAAGAAGATAACCGTAAAGGTAGGCGACAATATAACGCTCACAATGAACGGCGACACCGGAGCCGTGACGCTAAAGGCCAAGAAGGTAACCGTAGAGGCGGACGACTCGATCTCGCTCGAGAGCCAGAGCAGATCGGAGGTCAAGGGAGCGAACGTCAAGGTAGAGGCGAGCGGCTCGCTGAAGCTCTCAAGCGGAGGACCCGCGGAGCTCTCAGGCACCCCCGTGAAGCTGGGATGATACACGGATGTGAATAAAGTAATATATGCAATCCGCGTAAATCGGAGGGCAGGCACTGAAATATCATGTATAATATCTATGACAGAGAAAGGAAGTAATGGCTGACAAAAGATTTTTGGGTACCGGGATGAAGTTCCCACCGCAGATAGACCCGGCGACCGGCCGGTTCATGACAGTATCAGGCAATCAGTCGGTAAAGGAGTCACTCTATCTGATCCTCATGACCCAGACCACAGAACGAATAGTGCACCCTGAGTTTGGCAGCGATATAATGAGCTATACCTTTATGGATACCGGCACCACCATGATGTCCATATTCAGAAGAAACATCATGGAGACGATCCTCTCACAGGAGCCCCGCATATCGGACGTGGACGTGGAGATGGAGTACAGGGATAATCAGGGAGCCATAATCATAAGCATAAACTATATGGTGTCGGCCACCAATACAAGAGATAACCTCGTCTTCCCCTTTTATCTGGACAAAGGAGATGTGGAAGAGGAGATGCCTGAGCCTGAGGAAGCATACTACTACGATGAAGACGGCGATAAAACTATGATGGAGGAAGCATCGCTTGAAGATTGACAACCGCACCGCAAATGATATAGAGGATCGGATAGCAGAGCTGGCATCAAGCTATACTCCCGAATGGAGCTTTGACAGAGATAAGCCTGACATAGGCTCCGTCATAGGACGTTTGTTCGCACAGCAGATGAAGGAAAATATCGACCTCGAAAACAGGATGATGGACAGATATCACGCAGAGTTCATCAATATGCTCGATCTGTCCTTAAAGCCCGCGAAGCCTGCCGGGAGCATGGTAAGATTTGACCTGACAGAGGATACCGTAAACGGTATGCCCATGAGGAAGGGTACCAGGCTCATCACAGGTGAGGCGCAGGACGGGAGCGATCAGATCATCTTCGAGACTGACAGAGAGATCTATGTCACAAACTCCAGGATCACCGACGCATTCATGACGGACAGGGAGAAGGCATCATTTGTGCCTCTTCTGGGAGACTATACTCCCGTACATCTGATAGACGGAGTGGCTGAGACTACGGAGGATGAAGAGGAGGAGCAGGAGGAGTCCGGTACGGACAGCGCGGAGAGCGCGGAGGATGTCGCGCCTGCAGATACATACCGTACGATACGTCCCTTTATCTTATTTGCCGAGAAGGGCAGCATCGCAAGATCTGCACTTGTGATGTATCATGAGTCCTTATTTGACATAGAGGATGAGCCTATATATATAAGGCTTAAGGGAGGACGTAAGATAACCGACGCGATAGAGAGCGGGGAATATGAGTTCTGTTACTTCGCGAAGGAGGGCTTTCTTCCCTTTGATACCGTACGGATACAGGATGACAGAGAGACGGTGGAGCTTATCAAGCGTGTGAAAAACCGTCATCTGATAATAGGCGGAAGAAGCTACGGCATAGTGATACTTAAGGCAAAGGATACCGTCACCTCGGAGCAGGAGCTGAACGGGATAGGTCTTTCTTCATCCGGCAAGGACAGGCACGCGGAGTTCGCGAGCGACGGGACATCTGATCTTGATGTGACCTCCTTTGCGCCGTTCGGGGATACACTTTCCGTTTATAATGAGTGCTATATAGGACACGATCTGTACTTTGGAGAAGCAGGGGCAAAGATCACACTGAGCTTTCACACCGTATACAGGGACAGGGGACTCTACCTTACCAGGCAGGAGCAGGAGGCGGAGCTCAAGATAGTCAAAAGAAAACCAAAGGTATCTCCTGCCGATATACCGGCAGACGCCTACGCGGATGAGATAAGTCTTGAATACTTTAACGGACAGGGATGGAAGAAGCTAATATGCGACGGTGACAATTCACAGATATTTATGAAGGCGCAGTCAGGTGATACGGTCATCACCTTTAACTGCCCGGCGGACTGGGCGGCTACGCAGGCCGGCGCCTATACCGGCAGAGCCATCAGGATGAGGCTCATGCGCTCTGACAACTGCTTCCTAAGGCCGGGCATACATCATTATCCCGTGATAGAGGATCTTAGAATATCCTTCACCTATGAGGGGCACTTTGTGAATCCCACAAGGCTCTTCAGGATAGCGGGGACACAGAAAAAGGAGATCACCGAGCTCCTGAAGACGGACGGACCCTTTACCGCGATGTCGGGAGGCTCCTACAGAGAGGATGCTTTATATCTGGGCTTTAGCAAAAGGATGGAAAGCGGACCCGTAAGCATATATTTCGAGCTGGATGATGTGCAGAACATGACGGCGCTCAGATGCAGATTCGAGTACAGCTCGTCAAACGGCTTCAGACCTATGAAGGTGGCTGACAGTACCAAGGATTTTTCCAGATCCGGTATCGTTACCTTCATGCCGCCGTCTGATATGTATGAAATGAACCTCGAGGGCAGGAGACGCTTTTGGATAAGGATCAGGAGAGAGCATGCCGAGAGCAGGGATGAAGCCGCAATCTTTTTGCCGCATATCAGACAGGTAATGCTCAATGTGGTAAATGTCTCCAACATAGTGACCGGGGCAGAGGAGAATTATTATATCAGCGAGGCTCTGCCTGACCAGCGCATCACACTGAGTGCCGGGAGCATACTGGATGCCGATGTGTGGGTCAATGAGAGAGACGTGATCACAAGAGAAGAGACAGAGAGCTATCTTGAAGAAAAGCCTGAAGAGATACGGGTGGAAAGGGACGCTCTCGGACAGATGACCGCGGTATATGTGAAGTGGCATGAGACAGACAGCTTTCTGAACGTGAAGGATCGCAGGAGCTATATGATAGACCGCTTTACGGGAGAGCTCGTATTCTCGGACGGTATCAGAGCCGACATACCGAGAGTCACGGATGATGTATCGGTCAGGGTAACGGTGAGATCCTCTGATGGCGAGGCGGGCAATGTGGAGGCCTATGCCATCAATCAGACCGCGGGCACCAGACTGTACGTGAGCGAGGTCTACAATCCGGTGAGAGCCTACGGCGGCAGCAATATGGAGACTACGGCGGAGGCACTGCTCAGGGGAGCGAATCTTCTGTACGGGAGAGGCAGACTTGTCTCCACAGCGGATTATATTTTCACGATACTGGCTTTTTCGAAGAGCATAGATAAGGCAGTATGCATACCCGGAGAGAGAGTGGACTGTGACGGTGGGCCGGCGGATATCTCCTTCGTGCTTTTGATGAAGGACTACAGGGAGGGCTCGTTCTCGTTCCACAGGATAGCTCCTTCTCTGAAAAAGCATCTGACGGACTGCTCCGCAGTCACGATATCGCCCGATCATATGTTTGTAGTGGAGCCGATATATGTGACGGTCACGGTAAACGTATGGGCAGAGGTAGATGACATGGATGTGAGCTTTGAGACACAAAGCCTTATCACAAGGACTCTTGATGAGTATCTGAACCCTGTGTCGGGAGAGGACAATGAGGGCTGGGATATAGGAGTAGTGCCTAAGAAATCCCAGATACAGATGAAGCTCGGGACCTTAAAGAGCGACGCGGTGATAAAGAACATATCGGCAGTAGCCCACTATGTTGACAAAGACGGTGAGCATGAGACAGACATATCGGATCTTGAGGTGAGTCCCTTCATGGCGGTAAGCTCCGGGGATCACAGGGTATATATACAGCAGGCATAGTTTTCGGACAGGAGTGGTACATTGCTTAGGATAGAGGAGACACGCAGCAGGACATATGAAGAGAGAATGGCGGATGCTATAGCCGCTATACCGCTGCTGTCTGAAGAATGGACTGATCACAACGTATCGGATCCGGGTATAACCATACTGGAAAACCTCGTGCTTTTCGAAACCCTGCAGGGTACGAGGATGGTAGATACGGATGAAGCCGCAAAGCTCGCTCTGCTTAAGATGGCAGGATTTACGCCGCACAAGGGCAAGTGCGCGAGGATGCTGCTCTCCGCGGGCGACGGGGGCAGTATACATCTGTACGCCAACCAGCGCTTCTCACTCGGCGATCTGGTATTTGAGACCAGACGGCCGATGGACGTAGGAGGCTGTCATCTGCTGAGTCTGTATTCATTTCATGACGGGGATTATCACGACTGCAGCGTACTGCTCGACCGCTCCTATGAGCTGCCGGTAAGCATCTTTGGAGATACGCCCGGGACCGGAGACGGCATGTACTTTATTTGCGACCGTCTGCCGGACAAAGGGGAGGAGACATCTTTTTACTTACAGATCGACCCCAGGGCGGAGAGAAATGAGATAAAAGACAGATCGGACAACATTTTTTCCGAGTTCAAATGGGAGTGCTATACGTCAGAGGGTTTTAAGGAGATAAAAGCAAAGGACTTTACCGGGGCTCTGCTCACGTCGGGAGAGATAAAGCTCAGATTTCCGGATGTGGACTACGCGATATACAAGGAGCTCCCGACAGAGGGCTACTGTATCAGAGCCATGCTCACCAAGGCGGAGTATGATGTAAAGCCGAGGCTTATCAGCGTGGATGCGTTTCTGTTTGAGGTATGGCAGAAGGATACGAAGGCACTATCGGTCACATCACAGCATACGGATAAAGTGAGTGTAAGGAGTCCTATCGCGGATGAGGGCTATGTGCTCTGCTTCGCGAAGGAGGCAAGGGGAGGCTCTTACAGAAGATACGAGCTTGCCACGACCGGTAATGAAAACGGCAGATACTGCCTGTATGAGAGAAAGGGTAACGGCAGCTTCACACTCACCTTCGATAAGCGTATATATGGCTACGAGCCGGCGAGGGTCAAGGATGCCGTGCGTGTAGTACTCTATACTGAGGAGATCATGAGGCAGTATCATCTGGGGAGAGTCCTGGGCTATGACGGACAGGAGATAGAGCTTCCTCTCACACACATAGTGCCGGAGAGTCTTGCTCTTATAGCCAAGAGAACCACGGATGACGGAGAAGAGATATTTGATTTTGTACGACCGGGCAAGGGAGAGGACGGTGCGCTTGCTTTTCATCTGCTGGAGAGCTCCGGAAGGATCGTGATAGAGGATGCCGGAGACTTTATCGGAGCGGAGCTCTATATCGGCTC
>CAJOME010000113.1 GCA_905235585.1 uncultured Lachnospiraceae bacterium
GTGATATGGTGGAAAAGGTACTTGGACGTCACGGAGTCTTAAGTTTTTTTGAATGTATTGTAACTACGGATGATGCAGGAGCGGGAAAGCATGATCCTGCCGTATACAGGATGGCAGCTGAGAGGATAGGCAGCCGATGTGACAGGACGCTGGTCTTTGAAGACGCGCCGCATGCCCTGAGGACTGCCAAGGATGCGGGCTTCATCACTGCAGGAGTGTATGATGAGGCGAGCGCTGATGCGCAGGATGAGATACGGGAGACATCAGATATCTATCTGCCGGACTACAGGGATCTGTCCGTATTGCTTAAGCTTATCTGAAAACTGAAAGAATAAAAGCGGCAGACCGGGGGCACCACCTTCTGTCGCTATATAAAATTAATACTTTACCAATGGAGGAATGCATGATGAAGAAAGTATTAACTATCGCCGGAAGTGATTCGGGCGGAGGCGCCGGCATACAGGCCGACATCAAAACGATGACGATGAACGGTGTGTTCGCCATGAGTGCGATCACAGCTCTTACAGCCCAAAACACCGTAGGTGTGCAGGGGATCTTTGAGGTTACTCCCGATTTTCTGGCATTACAGCTTGACAGTGTATTTACAGATCTGAGACCGGATGCAGTGAAGACAGGCATGGTATCTTCGACGGCTCTCGCAGAGACAATAGCAGAGCGTCTTGTATTTTACAAGGCGGATAATATCGTAGTGGATCCCGTGATGGTATCCACGAGCGGAGCCAGACTTATAAAAGAGGATGCAATATCTGCACTAAAGAAACACCTTTTTCCGCTTGCTGCGGTACTGACTCCCAATATCCCCGAAGCAGAGGTGCTCTGTGGTGAAGCTATAAGAAATGAAAGCGACATGGAAAAAGCTGCGGTGGCTATAGGAGAAATGTATGCGGCTGCTGTACTTCTTAAGGGCGGACATGCCGTAAATGACGCAAATGATCTGCTTTATTCAGATGGAGACCTCACATGGTTCAGAGGAAAGCGGATACAGAATCCGAATACACACGGCACGGGATGTACGCTGTCTTCAGCCATCGCCTCCAATCTTGCAAAGGGATTTACGATGAAGGAGTCAGTAAGCAGAGCAAAGGATTATATATCCGGAGCGCTGTCTGCCATGCTGGATCTTGGAGAAGGGAGCGGACCTATGGCTCACGCATTTGCTCTTACAGGGAGCTTTTCACATTACTGTTCAGACAGCTCTGCGCACTAGCTGCGCTGAGCGTGAAAAAGATTACAGAAGCCGATACAAGGATTTGCCCCTTGCCGTAGGCAATTATATTGTGTGAGCACCTGTAAGGTGTGAACAGTAACCTTTTCACAGGAGGCATAGGAGCATGGAGACGAAAGAAAGGACTACATCGATTTTTGAGAACGCCCTGCTATGGTTCGGAGCGGGAGTCTCTCTGGCGGAAATCCAGACGGGCACATACTTTGCATCGTTAGGCTTTGTAAAAGGGATAACGGCGATACTGCTGGGACATCTGATCGGATGCATACTTTTGTTTGCGGCAGGTCTGATAGGGGCTCAGACAAAAAAGAGTGCGATGGAAACTGTGAAAGGAAGCTTCGGCAAAAAGGGAGCGGTCTTTTTTGCCGTATTGAATGTGCTGCAGCTTGTCGGATGGACAGCGATAATGATCTACGACGGTTCGCTGTCGGCTGAAAGTGTGCTTTCCGTGGGAAGATGGATATGGTGTATTGTGATAGGCGGACTGATCGTCGTGTGGATAATGATCGGCATACGAAATCTCGGAAAACTGAATACGATTGCGATGATACTTTTATTTGCGCTCACCGTGATCCTTTGTGTGGTGGTGTTTGGCGGCAGCGGAACCGGAGTGACGGAAGAGAGCATGAGCTTCGGAGCAGCGGTTGAGCTCGCGGTCGCCATGCCGTTGTCCTGGCTTCCGCTCATCAGTGACTATACACGTACTGCAGAGTCTCCCGTAGCTGCTACGGCTGTCAGTGCGGCCGTATACGGAGTGGTCAGCTGCTGGATGTATATCATAGGCATGGGGTCTGCCATATTTGCCGGTGAGAGTGATCTGGCGCAGATCATACTGCACACGGGACTCGGGGCAGCGGGTCTGATCATCATCATACTGTCTACAGTCACGACTACCTTTTTGGATGCTTTTTCTGCCGGTATTTCGAGTGAATCCTTCCAAGGAAGGATAAGTGGCAAATGGATCGCGGTCATCACCGCGATCATGGGTACTTTGGGAGCAGCGCTTTTTCCGATGGATGATATCACAGACTTTCTGTACCTGATAGGATCAGTCTTCGCGCCGATGATCGCTATACAGATAGCGGATCATTTCATACTGAAAAAGGAATGTCCGGACATTGAATTTGATCTTATGAATATGCTGATATGGATTGCAGGCTTCGTGATATACAGAGCCTTGATGCGGATCGATATACCTGTGGGCAGCACCTTGCCGGATATGGCGCTTACGATGCTGATATGCATTACAGTCAGGTCATTTCAAAGCAGGGCGGATGATACCGAAAAAGATCACGGACAATGACAGACTCTGATATATGAAGGAGCTGAAACCCCTTATAAGGATCTAATAACTCTTTCCGTTCGGTCTGGTGAATTCGACCTTATTTGTAAACTCCACGGTGTCCGCATTGCCGGACACCTTTTCATAAAAAAATGTAGTGGGCTGATTCAGCAGGTCGATGAGCTGCTTATCTTTCCATTTTCCGCCCTTGTACTTGTCGCACCAGGCCTGTATGGCTCCGTCCTCTACGGATATATTGTATATCGTATCTGCAGCGACCATTGCTCCGCCGATCTCAAAATTACCCTTATCATCTGATGTATATGAATTGGAAAAACCGCTTATGGCACCAAGGTCTGCTTTCTTTGCTGTAGCAGCCAGAGACTGGGTGATAAATGTCACACTTAAAAGCATGGCTGCAGTGAGAGTACAAATGATCTTCCTGCCGTTCTTTCTCATGATCAAACCTCCGGTAAAATATTTGATATCATTTTATCACATGATCGAATACGATGTCATATAAAAATAAAGCAAAATTGGACGGATTGGAAAATGTGTGGCATACTGTTTCAGTAATACTTTTTTTCACAATCATTTATTAAAGGAGAATATGATGGCAACAAAGAAAACAGCGGCTGCCAAGGCAGCTACAAAGAAAGCATCTGCAAAAGCAAGTGGTACAAAGAAGACGGCAGTAAAGAAGACGGCGACTACTAAGCCAGCTACGAAAAAAGCATCTGCTGCTAAAGCCGACAGTGTCAAGAAGACCGCAAAGAAAACCGCAAAAAAGACTGTGGCTGCTAAAGCAGTAACAAGGAAGACGACTGCGGCAAAGAAGGCGGCGACATCAGCAAAGAAGACTACCGCAAAGGTGTCCAAAGTAAGACCCGCCACAGTCGAGAAGCTGAAGGCACAGATAAAGGAGCTCAAGGCTCAGGTCAGGACACTGGAAAAGAGACTGGCTAAGATCAAAGCTATCACAGAATAAAAATGGGATGCCGGAGCATCCCGATGGACCATAGGGGGATCGAACCCCTGACCTCCAGATTGCGAACCTGGCGCTCTCCCAGCTGAGCTAATAGCCCGGACAATTGATTATTGCACTTGAAACCTGCGATTGTCAATTGCCATCCTTTACTGGTACATCGTATAAATATACATGATAATATATTAGGATAGTGAAAGGGGAATCCCATATGAAGCTCAGAATAGAGGAACTGGAGCAGGTGTCCGGCGGCACAGGACAGCTCAACGAAAAAAACGGAACCGGCGGTGAGGCTGCAAAGAATGGCAGAGCCGGCACCGGTATGGTGATACGTTTTCAGTGCAAAAGATGTCCGGAAGTGTTTGCAGCCGATATCTCAAAGGATGAGGCAATATGTCCATACTGCAGGTATCCTAATCCTATAAGCGGATGAAATGAAATACTAAACAGAATAATAAAAAACATCTGACGGAAAGATCTGCATCTGACCGAAAGTACACCTCACTTGCCATTAAGGACCGTGCTTTCGCGCGGTCTTTTGTTTACTGATCAGACAACATAGGAGAAATATGATATGGAAAAATCTGACACAAGAGTCGCTGTGATCGGCATCATAGTGGAGAAGCCTGACAGCGTCGAAGCACTCAACAGCCTGCTGTCCGAGTACCGTGATCTCATCATCGGACGCATGGGCATACCCTACAAAGAAAAGAATATAAACTGCATTACTGTCGTACTGGATGCGCCGCAGGACGAGATAAATACACTCTGCGGAAGGATCGGTAAGCTGGACGGAGTATCATCAAAAGCAGCTTTCAGTAATGTATAAGGATCTGCTGCAAAAGCTTGCCAAAGGTGAAGATCTGAATAAAGAGGAGTACCTGTTGCTCATAGGGAACAGAGAAAGCCTGCGCACGGATGCAGCCGAAGCCGCCTGTCGTGTACGGAATGAGCACTACGGAAGAAGAGTCTTTATAAGAGGTCTGGTCGAATTTACTAACTATTGCAGAAATAATTGTAACTACTGCGGCATAAGAGCAGCAAACAGTGAGCTCAGCCGCTACAGACTGACCGGCAGCGAGATAACGGAATGCTGTGACATCGGTTACGGACTCGGATTTCGTACATTCGTGCTGCAGGGCGGTGAAGATATGTACTATACCGATGATATACTTGCGGAGATCGTGCGACAGATAAAGAAGAGTCATCCGGACTGTGCCGTGACATTGTCTGTGGGCGAGCGCAGCAGGGAAAGCTACCGGATACTTCGCGAGGCCGGAGCAGACAGATATCTGCTCAGACATGAGACAGTGAACAGGGATCATTATAAAAGCCTGCATCCCGATACAATGAGCTATGACAACAGGATGAGATGCCTGTATGACCTTAAGGAGCTTGGCTATCAGGTAGGGTGCGGATTTATGGTTGGTTCTCCCGGACAGACAGAAGACGATCTGGCAGATGAGCTTCTGTTTATCAGAGGATTCAAGCCGGAAATGGTAGGGATAGGTCCCTTTATCCCTCACCATGATACTCCGTACAGTGAAGAAAAGGCCGGAAGCGCAGAGCTGACTCTTTTCCTGCTTTCACTGATACGTCTTACACTGCCGGATGTGCTTCTGCCTGCTACTACGGCTCTTGGCACGGCTGACCCTTTGGGACGGGAAAAGGGGATAGAAGCCGGTGCCAATGTGCTGATGCCCAATCTCTCACCCTCCGGGGTGAGAAAAAAATATATGCTCTACGATAATAAGATCTGTACCGGTGATGAGGCGGCCGCCTGTATATCATGTCTGAAGATGAGGATATCAAGGACAGGATGCGAGATAGTCACTAACCGCGGCGATCATAATAAAAACGGAGGAATGATAAATGAAATATGATGTGAGATCGATGAAAGCGGAGGAGTTCATCAACGATGAGGAGATCCGTGAGACTGTAAAGTACGCCGGGGAGCACAAAAACGATATAGAGCTTATTGATGAAATACTCAAACGCGCAAAGGAAAGAAAAGGATTGAACCACCGTGATGCGAGCGTACTGCTTGCATGCAGCAATGAGGATAAGATAAAAGAGATATACGATCTGGCCGAGCAGATAAAGAAGGATTTCTATGGCAACCGTATAGTCCTTTTTGCTCCGCTCTATCTGTCGAATTACTGTGTGAACGGATGTCTGTACTGCCCCTATCACATGAAGAATAAGCACATCACGCGCAAAAAGCTGACCCAGGAGGAAGTGGCAAGGGAGGTTGTCGCGCTGCAGGATATGGGACACAAGAGACTTGCGATAGAAGCCGGTGAGGACCCTGTAAACAATCCTATTGAATATATACTTGACTGTATAAACACCATATACTCCATCAGGCATAAGAACGGGGCGATCCGCAGGGTAAATGTGAATATAGCGGCTACGACCGTAGAGAATTACCGCAGGCTTCACGATGCCGGTATAGGTACATACATACTGTTTCAGGAGACATACAACAAGAAGAATTATGAGGCGCTGCATCCCACAGGACCAAAGCATGACTATGCCTATCATACCGAAGCGATGGATCGCGCGATGGAAGGCGGGATAGATGATGTAGGTATAGGAGTGCTCTTTGGTCTTGACAACTATGCATACGAATTCGCGGGGCTTCTGATGCATGCGGAGCACCTCGAGGCTGTCCACGGAGTAGGTCCTCATACCATCAGCGTGCCGCGTGTGAAGCATGCCGATGATATAGACCCTACCGACTTTGACAATTCACTGAGTGATGATATGTTCTGCAGGATCGCTGCGTGTATCCGTATAGCTGTCCCATATACCGGCATGATCATTTCTACCAGAGAGAGTGCAAAGGTGCGAGAAAAGATAATCAGACTTGGCGTAAGCCAGATCAGCGGAGGCTCCAGGACATCAGTCGGAGGATACTGTGAAGATGAGCGTCCCCATGACACGGAGCAGTTTGACGTATCGGATGACCGCACACTGGATGAGGTGGTGAACTGGCTGATGAGGGCTGGATATATCCCTTCTTTCTGTACCGCGTGCTATAGAGAAGGCAGGACAGGCGACCGGTTTATGTCCTTGTGCAAATCAGGACAGATACAAAACTGCTGCCACCCTAACGCGCTGATGACATTAAAGGAATTTCTGATCGATTACGCTTCCGAGGATACCGGAAGGATAGGTGAGGAAGTGATAGAGCGTGAGATAGAAAACATCCCGAAAGAAGCCGTACGCGATATAGTGAGGGAAAGGCTTGTGAAGATTGCGGAGGGCGACAGGGATTTTCGTTTCTGATGCAGTACAGAGCAGGACAGGAGGTTGAAATGAGTCTTAACGAGACACCTACTGCGGAGCGTATCCATATAGGCTTTTTCGGACTGCGCAATGCAGGCAAGAGCAGTCTGGTGAACCGTATCACGGGACAGGATATGTCTCTTGTGAGTGATATAAAGGGCACGACTACCGATCCGGTAAAGAAGAGCATGGAGCTTTTACCGTTAGGACCTGTAACCATAATAGATACACCCGGATATGATGATGAGGGTCGTCTGGGTGAGCTGCGTGTCAGCAGGACTAAGGAGGTATTAAGGCAGTGCGACATAGCTGTGCTGGTGACAGAACAGAGAGAGCCGCTTCCCGGGGAGCAAGAGCTGCTGGCGCTGATACAGGGAAGAGATATACCTTATATCATCGTGCTAAATAAAAGCGATCT
>CAJOME010000114.1 GCA_905235585.1 uncultured Lachnospiraceae bacterium
TACTTGACACATGCCGAACATGTCAGGCGGACTGATATATTCAATCTCACACCATTCACTTTGCTGTATCATCATAACTCTATCTTGACCGGCATATTCCATTTTTTCCTGTTCCCAGTCTTCTACGCGCTCCCACCAAATTTTTATTGCACCTAAATTATATTGAAATCAGCCTACTCTTGCGACCGACCTCGGAGCGCTTGAGGAGAGGATCGCTTCCACGAGAAACGGATCTAACACCTCTGTGCAGGCAGTATACGTGCCTGCGGATGACCTGACCGATCCCGCGCCGGCGACGACGTTTGCGCATCTGGATGCCACTACTGTACTTTCGAGAAAGATCGTCGAGCAGGGTATCTATCCCGCAGTGGATCCGCTTGAGTCGTCATCCCGCATACTTACACCTGAGATAGTGGGAGAGGAGCATTACAAGGTAGCGGATCAGGTGCTGTCCATATTACAGAAGTACAAAGAGCTGCAGGATATCATCGCCATACTCGGTATGGAAGAGCTTTCTGACGAGGACAGGCTTACGGTGGTCAGAGCCAGAAAGATACAGAGATTCCTGTCACAGCCCTTCTTTGTGGCAGAGAACTTCACGGGCACACCCGGTAAATACGTGCGTATAGAAGACACGGTAAAGGGCTTTGCGGCGATCATATCGGGCGAGGTCGACAGCTATCCCGAGGCCGCTTTCTTTAACGTCGGGACCATCGATGAGGCTGCGGAGAAAGCGAAGACTCTATGAATACCTATGCTATACAGATAATCTCATCCGACGGAGTATTCTATTACGGCAGGATCAAAAATCTGATAGTGCCGGCTACCGACGGAGAGGTCGGGGTGATGCCCGGTCATGAAGAGATGATCCTGGCTCTAAGGGAAGGCATCCTCAGATATCAGGACGGAGAGGGTGACTGGTACAAGGCAGCCATAGGAAGAGGGACACTGCAGTTTGCGAACAACCGCTGCACGGTGGTGGTGGATACTGCGGAGAGACCGGAGGACATAGATGTACGCAGGGCAATGGAAGCAAAGCAGAGAGCCGAGGAGGATCTAAGACACAGACTTTCGGACAGGGAATACAGGATACGGCAGGCTGCGCTTGCAAGAGCCCTCACCAGACTCAAGCTTACAAGCCAGGATTGATCCATGGAAGAGTATGTCAGACTAAAGGATATACCCGGGTACTTTGGGCTTCAAAGAGGGGACTCCGTATGGATAGCCTCGGATGTAAAGCAGCTGCTGTACAGCTGCATACAGCATGAGGATGATACGGATCTGAATGTCCTGCTTGATGCGGTCATCGATATCATAGGTCCCGAAGGAACCCTTCTCATACCCACCTTCAACTGGGATTTCTGCAAAGGCAGGACCTTTGACATCAGGAGGTCGCCCTCACAGACCGGCTCCATAGGCAAGGTGGCTCTGAAAAGAGACGATTTCAAAAGGACCGCGCATCCCATTTATTCTTTTGCGGTATGGGGCAAAGGCACGGAAGAGCTCGTGTCCATGGATAACCGTTCTTCGTTTGGTTCACCGAGCCCTTTTTCATGGTGCAGGGAGCATGACACTAAAAACGTATTCATAGATGTGGAGTGCCAGCACAGCTATACCTTCGTACATTACGTGGAGGAGATGATAGGTGTGCCATACAGATATCTTAAGGACTTTACCGCGGGATATATAGATGGGGACGGCAACTACAGCGAACGTACCTACTGCATGCACGTACGCGATCTGAAGGCGGACATATTCGTGACCATATATCCCTACGAAGAGGAGTTTGTAAAAGCCGGAGCATCGAGAAGATACGAGGTAAACGGCATACCGATGAAAACGATATCAATGGGCAGGACCTACGATATCATAGCGGAGGATGTACGTTACCATAAGAGCAGCAAGCTGTGTACTTATCACATTACGGACTGATCGGAGAGCTTTAGAGATGACAGACGGACAGATGATGTATGATCTCTGCCGGGAGATATTTCCGCTAAACAGGAGCATTACGGGAAACGACGTGAGGGAGACCTTTCGTATACTGCAGAGCCATATACCGGATATAAAGATAGAAATGCATGAGGTACCGAGCGGTACCCAGGTGCTTGACTGGACGATCCCCGATGAGTGGAACTGCGAGGAGGCTTATCTTGAGGGACCGGACGGTGAGAGGATAGTCGATATGAAGGATCACAACCTCCATGTCATGGGGTATTCCCTGCCCACCGACATCACACTCCCGCTGGAGGAAATGAAGGAGCATCTGTACTACCTTAAGGATCAGCCGCACGTATTTCCCTATGTGACCAGCTACTATGCTCCGAGATGGGGCTTTTCCATGACCTATGACCGGTATATGTCGTTAAAGCCCGGCAACTATCATGCCGTGATACGCTCCACGCTTGAGCCGGGCTCACTTACCTACGGGGAGATGTACTTTCCGGGAGAGAGCGAAGAGGAGATATTCTTCTCGTCCTATACCTGCCATCCCTCAATGGCCAATAACGAATGCAGCGGACCGGCACTGATCACGGCACTTGCGCGCTACATTGCCGACATGCCGCAGCGGAGATATTCCTACAGGCTCGTGCTCGCTCCCGAGACCATCGGAGCGCTCACCTATATAAGCAGGAATCTCGAGCATCTCAAGTCGCATGTCATCGCTGCCTTTAATCTTACCTGCGTGGGAGATGACAGGACGTACAGCATAGTCCATTCGAGATATGCGGATACCTATGCCGACAGAGTACTCACAAATGTCCTTCGGTCGTCCGGCTTCGGATTTGAAGAGTACCCTTATATCAAGAGGGGCTCCGACGAGCGCCAGTATCAGGCTCCCGGCGTGGACATCCCGATGGTCTGCTTTTGCCGGAGTAAGTATCATATCTATCCCGAGTATCATACGAGCGCGGACGATCTCGATCTGATCTCCCCCGAGGGGCTGCAGGGATCTCTTGATATTATGAAGAAATGCATAATGCTGATAGAATACAACAGAAGGTACCGCACCACCACCCTGGGCGAGCCTCAGCTCGGAAAGCGCGGACTGGTGCCAACCATGTCGACCAAGGAGACCTATCAGCAGACTCTCGCGCTCAAGGATCTGATAGCCTACGCGGACGGACGTAACGATCTGATAGGTATCTCCGAGATCATAGAGCAGCCTGTGGATATGCTGATACCGCTGATAGACAGGCTGCTTGAATGCGGACTGTTTGAGGTGGCAGGATAAATGAACACATATACCTATGATGAGATAGAGACGGGACAGAGGGAGAGCTTTACCGTGGATATCACGGAGGAAATGCTTGACATCTTCCGCAGTCTTAGCGGAGATACCAATCCGCTGCACAATGACTCAGACTATGCCCGGGGCAAGGGCTATGAGAGCAGGGTGGCCTACGGCATGCTCACGGCATCCTTCATGTCCACACTTGCCGGGGTATATATGCCCGGAGAGAGGTCTCTGATCAAGGAGACCCATATCAAATTCACTAAGCCCGTGTTTCCCGGAGACAGACTGGATATCACAGGGGAGGTGACAGAGAAGCATGACGGGTTTAACATGATAGTACTGAAGGTAACGATGACAAACCAAAGAGGAGAAAAGGTTCTGCGCGGCAGCATGGACATAATGGTGCAGTAATGACAAGAGAAGAAGTTTTCGAGGAAGTCAGAAAGATATTCAGGGACAACTTTGACGATGACAGTCTTGTGATCGTGGATGAGACGAATTCTAAGGACATAGAGGACTGGGATTCCATAGAGCACATCAACCTGGTTATCGCAATGGAGAAGAAGTTCGGACTCAAATTTGATATCAAGGAGGTCGGAAAGCTGGCCAACGTCGGCGAGATGGTAGATCTGATAGTATCCATGCTCGCATGAGGATCTCTGAAAGGGAGTATTGGGCTTGCCTGCTGCCGGCTTTATACTTTGGCGCGAAACCCGCATAAATGCGCGTTTCCGATTGCAGGCCGCAAAAAGATACAGATGGAATGTGCTTTCCGGAAGAGGAGGGATGATATGGACAAGGAACTTGAAATGAAGGTCGCGAAGCTGCAGGAGCTGGTGGACAGCTCGGACAATATTGTCTTCTTTGGAGGCGCGGGTGTCTCAACAGAGTCGGGCATACCGGACTTCAGGAGCCGGGACGGGCTGTACAATCAGAAATACGATTTCCCTCCCGAGACCATCCTTTCTCACAGCTTCTTTATGAGGAACACGGCAGAGTTCTACCGCTTCTACAAAGAGAAGATACTGCTCGTCGGAAGCGATATGGATCCAAAGCCCAACGCTGCGCACCTGAAGCTTGCGGAGCTTGAGCAGGTCGGCAAGCTGAAGGCTGTGATCACTCAGAATATAGACGAGCTGCACCATAAAGCCGGATCAAAGACCATATACGAGCTTCACGGTACGGTCACAAGGAATTACTGCATGGACTGCGATAAGGAGTTCAATGTCGAATACATCAAAAACTCCGGCGACGTACCGGTGTGCGATGCCTGCGGCGGCATAGTGAAGCCGGACGTGGTGCTCTATGAAGAAGGACTGGACATGTATACGATGGAGCAGGCGATAAAAGCGATAAGCGAGGCCGATATGCTCATCATAGGAGGCACGTCTCTCGTAGTCTATCCTGCGGCGGGACTCATAGATTACTACAGAGGAAACAAGCTGGTGCTGATAAACAAAGGCACCACAGGCAGGGAAGCCGGCGCGGATCTCGTGATCAACGGACCCATCGGAGAAGTGCTCGGAGCGATTAAAGGTTACTGTTCAGACAGCTCTGCGCACTAGCTGCGCTGAGCGTGAAAAAGATTACAGAAGCCGATACAAGGATTTGCCCTTGCCGTAGGCAATTTTATTGGGCAAATCCGGTTGCTGTGAGCACCTGCAAGGTGTGAACAGTAACGATCAAAGTTTCCTGACACTTGCAAACGTGTCACACTTGTGCTATTTTATGTATTTGTGATATATCCGCCTTGCTCATCAGGATGGCTTTTAGCCGGCATGATGAGCCGGAACAGACCATAAGGAGGTTAAATAATGAACAAGTATGAATTGGCCGTTGCTATCAACGGACAGGCAGAAGAGGACGCCAGAAAAGCAGCCCTCGACAAGGTGAGGGGACTCATCACCCGCTTCAAGGGTACCATTACCTCGGAAGACGATTGGGGTAAGAGGAAATTCGCTTACGAAGTGCATAAGGTAAAGGAAGGCTACTATGTCTTCATCAAGTTCCAGGCTGAGCCCGAGGCTATAGCCGAGATCGAGCACCGTATCAGGATCGTGGACAATGTATTCAGATATCTCATTGTTTCCGATGAGAAGGAGCTCTCGGTAAAGCACGAGGAAGAAAAGCCTGAGACAGAGGAAGCACCTGTTCGAGCTGAGAGAGCTGAGAAGGCTTCCGAAGAGGCAGCACCTGTCGCGGAGGAGACTGCAGTCGAAGAAGCACCGGCTGAAGAGTGAGCGGCAAGAGACCGCAGAAAGTGTAGGGCAGAATAATGAATAAAGTAGTATTGGTGGGGCGCCTTACAAGAGATCCTAACGTGAGATACTCCCAGGGTGAGAATCAGATGTGCGTAGCACGTTTCACTCTGGCGGTAGACCGCAGGAGAGGAAGAAATCAGGACGGTGGCGGTCAGACAGCGGATTTTATCAGCTGCGTTGCCTTTGGCAGGACCGGAGAGTTCGTTGAGAAATATGCCAAAAAGGGCATGAAGTTCGATGTGGCGGGTCGTATACAGACAGGCAGCTATCAGAACAAGGACGGACAGACCGTTTATACGACGGATGTCGTGGTAGAGGAGATCGAGTTCGGAGAGAGCAGAAATGCAGCCGGCGCGAACACAGGCGATTATGATATGCCCGCAGGCGGTAAT
>CAJOME010000115.1 GCA_905235585.1 uncultured Lachnospiraceae bacterium
TGCCGGGACAAACAGCGGTCTTGCGGTAATAAAAGACGGTGAAGTGATACGTGTCGCAGGCGCGAAGGAGGGGATAGAAAACACGGTCTTTCTTACAGTAGAGGAGTCGCAGGACGGGCTGGTCTATGCCGGGTCTGACGGAGGCGGCATCTATGTGATAGGAGATGACAGTATAAAAAAGCTTGGCAGGGAAGACGGTCTGACAAGCGAGGTCGTGATGAGGATTAAAAGGGATGACGAGAGAAACGTCATATGGCTTGTGACCTCGAACTCTTTGGAGTATATAAAGGACGGAAAGATAACCCAGATAACCTCGTTTCCGTACAACAACAATTACGATATGTATTTTGATGACAGTAACAATGCGTGGATACTGTCATCCTATGGTGTCTACAGGGTGGATGCCGATGAATTGTTAAGCAATGCCATATCGGATTACAGTCTGTATACAGTAGAAAACGGACTCCCCTATGCCATCACATCCAACTCATACAGCGCACTGGATGATGAGGGCAATCTCTATGTGCCCGGAAGAAACGGACTGATAAGAGTCAATATCAACAATTATTTCAATAAAAGCAATAAGGTTATGATGGATGTACAGGCGGTATACTGCGGTGATGAGCGTGTATATCCGGATGAGAGAGGCGTATTTCACATACCTGCCTCCAGGTCACGTGTGCAGATAATGGCGGCGGTACTTGACTATACGGTACAGAATCCCACTGTGCATATGTATCTCGAGGGCGGTCCGGATGATGGTATCACGATACCGAGGAGCAGACTCACGGCACTGGAATATACCAATCTCCCATACGGAGATTACACGCTGCATATTCAGATCGTGGATGAAAACTCAGGAAACGTGCTGCAGGACAGTGCTTTTGAGGTTGATAAGGCGGCAAGACCCGAAGAGCTTTTGAGTGTACAGATACTGCTCATTGCACTCCTTGCCGCTGCAGTGGGTTTCATCGTATGGCGGTTTATGAGGTCGACCATTGTCGCGAGACAGTATGACGAGATACGTAGGGCAAAGGAGGACGCGGAGAGAGCCAATGCCGCGAAATCAAGATTTCTTGCGAATATGTCACATGAGATCCGCACACCGATCAATACCATTATGGGTATGAATGAGATGGTCATGAGAGAGGATGCGACGGGCGTACCCAAGGGTTATTTCATGTCAATGATGAATTACGCGTTTGATATACGGAATGCTTCCGAAACTCTGCTCGGTCTCATCAATGATCTGCTTGACATATCCAAGATAGAGTCCGGCAAGATGCATCTGGTGGAGCAGGAATACGATGTGGCTGATATGCTGCGCTCGATAGTATCCATGATACGGGTGAGAAGCATCGAAAAAGAGCTGACATTTGACGTGGTCATAGATGAGATGCTGCCCGGACGGATGTACGGCGATGTGGGCAAGATCAAGCAGATCGTATTGAACCTGCTGACAAATGCAGTAAAGTATACGGATTTCGGTGGATTCATCCTGAGTGTATCCATGGATGAGCGCAACGGAGATGATGCTTTCCTCAGGTTTTCCGTCAAGGATACCGGCAGCGGTGTCAAAGAGGAGGACATGGAGAAGCTCTTTGCGGCTTATGAGAGGCTTGATGAGGAAAAGAACAGCGGGATACAGGGAACCGGTCTCGGACTCGACATATCAAGGAAATTCGCGGAGCTGATGAACGGAAAGCTATGGTGCGAGAGCGTTTATGGAGAGGGCTCTGAGTTCATCCTGACGGTAAATCAGAGAATAGTCGATGATACACCGATCGGAGTGTTCATAGAGCACGAAGACAGCGCGGCAAAGGGACAGTATGTACCCCAGTTTATCGCGCCGGATGCCGATATCCTTGTGGTCGACGATAACCCTATGAATCTGAATGTCATAAAGGGACTGCTCAAGGCAACAAAGGTATTTGTCACGACCTCCACCAGCGGAGAGGACGCGTTGGAGAAGATACGGGATTCCCACTTCGACGTAGTGCTCATGGATCACATGATGCCGGGCATGGACGGAGTCGAAGCCGTAGGGAGGATAAGAGAATTTGATAAGGAGCTGCCTGTATATGCCCTTACTGCCAACTCCATCGCAGGAGAGGAGTTTTACAAAGATAAGGGCTTTAACGGTTATCTGTCCAAACCCATAGACAGTGAGACACTTGAGAGGACTCTCATGCGGCATATACCGGATGAGATGATGGAAAAGCCGACAGAAGCGGATGTGCAGGAGGAGATCACGGAGATCCCCGAGGATATGAAGTGGATCTATGAGACAGAGGGTATATCCGTAGAGGAGGGAGTTAAGAACTCCGGAGGGGTATCAGGCTATATTTTCTCGCTGAACCTTTTCCTCGATACGATAGACGGTAATGTGCAGGTCATAAGGGATGCCTATGACAGCGATAATATCAGGCTATATACGATCAAAGTCCATGCGCTCAAGAGCTCGGCGAGGATCATAGGAGCCACGGAGCTGTCAGAGCTTGCCGAAAGTCTGGAAAACGCGGGCAATAAGGAAGATAAAGGCTTTATCAGGAACAATACGGGTAAGCTGATATCGGATTATGAGGCTTTTAAGGAGAAGCTGTCAAGGCTTAAGCAGCCTGATACGGCTGATGAAAACAAGGAGCCGATACCGGAGGAGGAGCTGAAGGATGCCTATGGTGCTCTCGCGGACAGCATAGCGCAGATGGACTATGATGCCGCGGAAATGATACTGGATCAGTGTGCCGAGTACAGGCTGCCGGAGGGGGATGCCGAAAGGATGGAGAGGCTAAGGAATATGCTGAAGGTCCTGGACTGGGACGGGATGCAGAGCCTGATCGGATCGTGATCGTAAAGGAGTAGACAGGAGATGTATGAGTTTATAAGAGAACATCAGATGAATATCATGCTGGTGCTCTGTGCCGTATGCACCATGATGATGGTTTTGCTTCTCGTCACACGGTTTATGTCGAATAAAAGAAGGTGGATACTGATACTGACGGAGCTTGTATCTGCCTGTCTGCTGGGCTTTGACCGGGCGTCGTATCTGTACAGGGGCGACACCTCCGCCCGCGGATATATCATGGTGAGGCTTTCCAATCTCATGGTGTTCGTGCTTACCTCAGCGGTAGTGCTTACCTTTAACCTGTATCTGGCGGATCTGCTCATTACCGAGGGAAAGATGAAGACGATACCGAAGCGTATTAAGATATCCCAGATCGGTGGTATGGCCGGGATGGTTCTGGCTGTAGTGGCTCATTTTACAGAGCTGTATTATTATTTTGACGCGCAGAATGTCTATCACAGAGGCTCCGGGTTTTTGATCGCTTATATCATACCGACCCTGATCCCTCTTATACAATTGACCGTGATAGTGCAGTACAGAAAGGTATTCAGCCGGCTCATACTCATATCTTTGGTGCTCTTTATCCTGTTACCGTTAACCTCGGGATTAATCCAGATATTTGCTTACGGGATATCATTAGTCAATATGGCAATGGTGCTTTCATCAATAGTCCTTTACATATACGCGTATCTGGATATCAATGATATGGTTGTGAAGGTGCACGAAAAAGAGAAGCTGAGTATGAGACGCCTCTTTGAGCAGACAGCCACAGCGTTTGTGTTCGCTGTCGAGAAAAGGGATGAGTATGCGGTGGGACACTCGGCGAGAGTAGCGGAATATGCGAAAAAGATCGCCTCTTCTGCCGGTAAAAGCGAGGAGGAGTGCGATGAGGTGTATTATGCGGCACTTCTTCACGATGTCGGGATGATCGGCATCTCCGACTCGGTAATAGAAAAGGGAGAGGAGCTGAGCGATGAGGAGTTCGGGCAGATCAGGCAGAAGCCGATAGTGAGTGAAGAGATACTGTCCAAGATAACGGAATATCCGTATCTCAGTAAGGGAGCACGCTCCGCATACGAAAGATACGATGGCACGGGATATCCCGACGGGATCAGCGGACAGCGCATCCCGGAGGTATCCAGGATCATAGCTGTCGCGGACGCATATGAGACCATGACATCACGAAAGAGGACGAGAGATCCTATGTCGTACAACGCGGTGCGTGAAGAGCTGATCGAGCAGTCGGGACTGCAGTTTGACCCGGCTTATTCCGAGATCATGGTACATATCATGGATGAGGAGCATACTAAAGAGGAGATAAAAGAGAGCAGGGAGATCGAAAGAGAGATAGCCTGCAGGGAGTATAGGAGCAAGGTGACTACCGGGATACCGGTGGAGGAGAATGTCATCGGGATCGGATTTGTGTGCGAGGAAGATAAAAAGCATGAAAATGATTTTTCTTTGCCGTCCATCATACTCTTTGATTCGTATGACAGGAATATACATGATAATACCAAGGCGATAACGGCATACAACTACATGGAGTACGGAGAGTTCTGGTTTGACGGACATTATATCTGTACGGAAGCCAGAAACATAGAGGTACATGTCAGGGCAAATGAGACTGACAGAGATCCTGCCGTATATGAGATCACAGCCGGAAGGTATGAGGATCATCTGACGATCAAAATGGAGGGACCGTCACATATTGTGGATATCATATTGGCGCTTCCGGACAAGTCAAAGGCTTCTTATATCGGACTGACCGGTGAGAACTGCCGGATAAGCGACATAGAGATCAAAAAGACAGGCGAAAGGCTAAAGAACGGAGATATTAAGAGGATCGTAGGAGAGCTCAGCTATATCGACCGTATGGAGTCCGATCTGCCGAATATTCAGATCGACCATTTCCATTCCGCATTTACAGAGGGGATACCGCTTAATGACAGGCTGGAGCTGGCCTTTCACACCATGAGTCTGCCATCCGCCAATCTTGTATGGCATTGTCCGCATATACTGCTGTTTTATTCCGAGGATAAGCGTGTGAACGGAAAAGGCTATAAGGAGTACGCTCTGATCAAGCTGAACGGCGAGGTGTCGGGAAATGAAGAATATGCCGAAAACCATTTTAATATAAAGAAAAAGGAGGTATTTCCCGGATGGGGTAAATGGAAAGAAACCAATAAAAAAGGCATGGAGTGCGTCGTGAGTATAGTGAAGAAGGGTAATAAGGCAACAGTCCGTACGGAGAATCTGGGGATCGCGATAGACAATACGACGATCCTTGGAATTGCAGCAAAGGAGGTATACGTATCACTGACCGGTGATCTGGTGGCACTTACTGATATCAGGGTCAGATAATGTGATCTAAATGGGGGTTCTATATGGCGGATAATCGTGTGATGGTACTGAGTGAAAAAGAAAATTTTATTATACGTATCCTTATGAAAAATTTGCGTGATGCGTACCGTTAAGGGTCAACGACATAAACGCGAAATGGGAGGATTGCAGCCTCATAACGATATATATCGATGTGGAGACAAAGGCCGGAAGGGATATGCTGCACTTTCTTGCAGACAAGGCTATCGAGGACGGAAAGCGCATGATAGCTCTGGGCGATGAGAAAAATATCCGGTATATATGCGATCATGTACCCGGAGAGCACTTGTACAAGACCTTCGTACGCCCCGTGGATAACGAAAAGTACGTCAATACGGTAAAAGAGATACTCGACAAGACAGAGGCAGGTGAATTCAGGAAAAGCGTGCTGATCGTAGATGATGATCCGAGCTATATGGGGCTCGTGAGAGAGTGGCTTAAGGGTACCTACAAGGTATCAATGGCCAATTCAGGTCTGCAGGCACTGAAGTGGCTCGGGAAGAACAAGGCGGATCTGATCCTCCTTGACTATGAGATGCCTGTCACGAGCGGACCGCAGGTGCTTGAGATGCTGAGAAGCGATGAAGAGACCAAAGACATACCGGTCATCTTTCTTACGGGCAAGGGAGACAAAGAGAGTGTGATGGCTGTAGTAGCGCTCAAGCCACAGGGGTATTTCCTTAAAAACATAGAGCGAGAAGAGCTGCTTGAAAAAATGGAGGAGTTCTTTATACTCCATAAGCAAAACAGATAGTGACCTGATGGCAGGAGATCCTGTCAGGGTCTCCAGAAGACCCAAAGGAAAACGTAAGCGGCAAAGACCGCCGCTAAAGTAAACGGGATGCCTATCCGGGCAAAGTCCTTAAAGCTTACTTCATATCCTTCTTTACGCAGCATACCGACACCTGCTATATTGCAGCTGGCACCTACCGGGGTGATGTTTCCTCCCAGAGTGGCGCCGCAGAGCAGTCCGAAGTAGAGCAGATAAGGCGGAACTCCCATCGCGAGAGTCACCCCCTGCAGGACAGGAAGCATCGTAGCTACATAGGGAATGTTGTCTATGAAAGCGGATATCAGCACGGAGCCCCAGACCACTATGGTATAGAGCAAAAAGATATTTGAACCGCCGACGGAAGCTATGATGCCTGCCAAATCGTCTATAATGCCCACCTCGGTGATACCCGCTATCACGGCAAAGAGACCTGTAAGAAGGAGCAGGGTATCATAATCAAGATTCCTCAGCATACGTACTATACGGTCGCTGTCCCTGTCCCTCAGATATTCCCATACGACGCCTATCACACCGCATGCCATACAGATCACGCCGTTTGTGATCTCCGGCTTCTCCTGTATAAAGGATGCGATCACAAGCAGGACTACATGCGCTACCATCATTATCGTAGGTACATAGTCATTTACTACAGTATGTTCATCGGAGGTTACATGCTCGCGATCCTTTCTGAAAAGTATCATCATGATAGGGACGGTAAGCAGTGCTCCGAGCTCCACTGCAAAGAATATGCCGGGTCTGCCCTGCATCTGGAAGAAATCGGTGAAATCCATGCCCGCGTATGAAGCCAGCATTATCGAGGTCGTATCTCCCACAAGAGTAGCTGCGCCCTGCAGATTGGAGGATACGGCGATGGATATTATCATCGGCACCGGATTGATCTTTAGCTTTTTGCAGACGGCAAGTCCGACAGGTGCCACCATGAGAAGCGTCGCCACATTGTCAATGAAGGCTGAGATGATACCTGAAAAGAGTGACATGAGTATGGTGACCCACATTACGTTCGGGGCTATCTTCAGTATCTGATCCGCTATGAGGTTTGGCATTTTGGACTCTATGAAGTAGTCAACGAGCAGCAGAGTGCCCAGTATCATGAGCAGTACATTCCAGTCTATCGCCGTAGGCAGAGCTCGCCAGGGCAGTATGCCAAGCAGAAGAAAGACAGCAGCCGTGATCAGCGCGATCACCGCTCTGCGTCTAGGCATCGCTATAAGGCATATATACATAAGAACAAATAAAACTATGGCAACGATCTTCATATCAGAGATACTATAATGAAGAAAAGCGTATGTCAATTAGGGAAGCCGCTTAATATATGTCTGATAATTGGGTAATATGTATTTTCAGAGCAATTAGCACACATCACTTAACGAACTGGAGTACCATAGCCCGATTAAGCCGCTCGGAGCCTGCAACGCAGGCGACGCGCGTGCGTTATGAGGGCTTCTTTGGTACGAACAGTGAGTTTAGTGAATGTGTAGCCGCGGTTGAAAATACATATTACCCTACTGTAAGACATATATTAGCTGACTGCTATTTATGTCAAAAATGTTTACATAAATTCCAATAAATAATATAATATGCGGAGCCGGAAAGAGTACTCTCCGTTCCGGCGTGATCTACGTGGGAGCAGAGTCACTGTTCAGACAGCTCTGCGCACGGCGAAGAGGCAGACGGGGAACATACTATGAAGCGTGACATTTTAAGCAATAAGATATATATGTATTTCACCGAGTTTTTCAGCGGCATGGGTGTGATGGCAGTGGAGCTCGGTGCTTCGAGGCTGCTGGCTCCGTATTTTTCTTCCAGTCAGATAGTATGGACCATAATCATAGGTACCATAATGATAGCGATGGCACTGGGCAACATATACGGAGGACGGAGCGCGGACAGAGACCCTTCACCCTGTATACTCTACCGCAGGCTCCTAGTCGCGTCGGCATGGATAGCCGCTATCCCGGTACTCGGAAAGTATATCATCATACTCATATCGGGACTTCTCATTTTTACGATAAGTACCAATTTTCTTGTCATCGCGGCATTTGCCGCCTGTATGGTGATATTCGTATTCCCGCTCTTTCTGCTCGGAACCGTGACCCCGTCGCTTGCGAAGTACACCGTAGGCTCCCTTGATGACTCGGGCAAGGTGGTGGGACAGCTCGGAGCGGCCAATACCATAGGCTCGATCATCGGTACCTTCCTGCCGACCTTTGTTACCATACCGGCTGTAGGCACGGCGGTGACCTTTCTTATTTTTTCCGGCATTATCCTGCTGATAGGTCTTGTTTATTTCTTTTCGAAGAGGACACACATCAGGACCTGTGTGATATGTATCGTAATCTATGTGCTGTGCGCCGTATTCGGTTCATCCGATTCGTTTGCGTTCTGGCAGTCTGATCTTACCTACGAGGGTGAGAGCATATACAATTACCTGCAGGTGGCGGAGGATGAAAGAGCGATAAGGCTGTCTACCAATGTGCTATTTGGGGTACAGTCGATCACCATGAAGGAAGACGGTCTGACCGGCATGTACTATGACTATGCCATGGCGGCTCCGGTGATGGTGTACGGCTCGCCGGACAGGGGCACTGCCGCGGGAGATAATGGTCTGTCCATGCTTATCCTGGGCATGGGTACAGGCACTTACGGCAGACAGTGCAGCCGATACTTTGCAAATACAGACATCGAGGGTGTGGAGATAGACGGCAGGATTACTGATCTTTCCTATATATATTTTGATGCATCGCCGGATGTGCCGGTGACCACATATGACGGCAGGGCTTATCTTCAGACCATCGACGGGAAGTATGACGTGATCATGGTCGATGCTTATCAGGATATTTCGATCCCCTTTCAGATGTCATCCGTAGAATTCTTCGCGGAGGTGTACGACCACCTGAATGCTGACGGCGTGATGGTCGTAAATATGAATATGAGATCCGATACGGAGGGCAATATAAATGAATATCTGTCAGATACCATAGCGGCGGTGTTTCCCTCTGTGGCTACAGTGGATGTAAGGGGCTATACCAACAGGGAGCTTTTTGCGGTGAAGGAAGGGGATGTGGCTGCAAGATTTGATGCGGGCATAGATTACATAAGAAAAAACGGGGTGGGATCAGACAGTACGGATGAGGAGCTGGTCGCGCTTATGTCAGCAGTCAAAGACGGTATGCAGGAATATGAAGGAGGTCAACATATATTTACGGACGACAGAGCACCGGTCGAGCTCCTCGGTATGAAGGAGATCGACGGGATGATAAGGGATGAAGTAGGCTATTACAAGTCAGTATACGAAAGAGACGGTATAGATGGAGTACTCGGAGAGATCCTGTAGGACAGGGGTTAGTATTCAGAGCAGCTCCCTGGGCTTAGTCGTAAGGAGCGCGTCAGAGCGTACATATATACGGGTGAAGAGGATAATAATGACACTGGCATGCATGGCAGTCACGGCGGTATGCCTGTGCGCGTGCGGCAGTGACGGCAATACCGGGGGTCGCGCTTCAGACTCGGATAAGCTAAAGGTGGTAACGACCATCTTTCCGGAGTATGACTGGGTAAGAGAGATACTCGGGGATAGGGCCGGTGAGGCGGATGTCACATTTCTTACGGATAACGGCGTGGATATGCACAGCTTTCAGCCGGGTGCTGAGGATATATTGAAGATAGGAGAGGCTGATGTATTCATATATGTAGGTGGAGAGTCGGACAAATGGGTCGAGGATGCCTTGAAGGAGGCGGCAAATCCCAACCGGGAGGTGATAAATCTGCTGGATACACTCGGAGACGGCGTTAAGGAAGAAGAGATAGTGGAAGGCATGGAGGCAGAGCACGACCATGAACATGAAGACGGTCAACATGAAGAGGATGTCCACGATGAAGACGGGCATGAGCGTGGGGAAGCCCCTGAGTATGATGAGCATGTATGGCTCTCGCTTAAGAATGCGCAGGTACTCTGCGATGCCATAGCGGAGGCACTGGGAGATGTGGATCCCGATGATGCCGGTGTATATACCGCAAATGCAGCGGCATACAAGTCAAAGCTTGCCTCACTTGATAAGAGCTATCAGGAGACCGTGGATGCTGCGGATATCCATACCGTGCTCTTCGGAGACAGGTTTCCTTTCAGATATATGACGGACGACTATGGACTGGACTATTATGCGGCGTTTGCAGGATGCTCCGCAGAGACCGAGGCGAGCTTCGAGACTGTCATATTCCTTGCGGACAAGCTGGACGAGCTGGGGCTGCCGGCAATACTCACCATAGAAAAAAATGACGGGAAGATAGCCGAGACGATAAGAAGCAATACCGCTTCCAAGGATCAGAAGATACTCAGGCTCGATTCGATGCAGGCCACTACTTCTGAAGACGTAAATAACGGCGCCACGTATTTAAGCGCCATGGAGGGCAATCTTGAGGTGCTTAAGGAGGCGCTTGGAGCGAATCCTTGACATCCGTATAAGATAGCGTTATCCTTACAATACTTCTAAAAGGCACGTCACCGGATATCACGCATTTCAGCGACAATTCCAGTGAAAACATATCATATAGATAAGACGGGAAGCAGGGATTCCATTGATACTGTCATAGTAACTCTTTCATCATCTGAAAAAATCCTTGTCCGATGGCGGCATGGCAGAAGTGTCTCTTATAGTTGTTGCTTTCGGATAAAGGAGGAATATCCCATGAACATTATCGTAAAACTGAGGAAACTCGTACTTAGAAGAAATCATAAGGACAGTCTGTTCTGCAATCTGTTCTCCGATAAGGAAAACGCACTTTCACTGTACAATGCCATAAACGGCACGGACTATCATAATCCTGATGATATGAGCATAGTGACAATGAAGGATGTGATATTTCTTCACCAGAAGAACGATGTCTCCGTACTCTTTGACAGCAGACTTACCCTGTGGGAGCATCAGTCAACGCTCAACAGGAACATGCCCCTTCGCGGGCTGATGTATTATGCCAGAAATATGGAGAGTATACTGGATGATGATCAGCGCAGACTGCTGTACGGCAGGTCAATTGTAAAAAT
>CAJOME010000116.1 GCA_905235585.1 uncultured Lachnospiraceae bacterium
TTTTCAACCGCGGCTACACATTCACTAAACTCACTGTTCGTGCCAAAGAAGCCCTCATAACGCACGCGTGTCGCCTGCGTCGCAGGCTCCTAGCGGCTTTAGAGTTTGCGTTGCAAACTCCACGGGCTATGGCACTCCAGTTCGTTAAGTGATGTGTGCTAATTGCTCTGAAAATACATATTACCCAACTATCAGACATATATTAAGCGATTGCCCTAATTATGATGTTAGCTGAGAGCCAGACGGCAAGATTTGCCCCGACATGTATACATATAGGCACATAGAGCTTGTGATCTGCGCGGTACATGAAGCAGATCATCATCGCCATGATAAAGGCATATATCCCCTGGATCATGTTCATATGGTATATCGCAAACACAAGGGAAGATATGAAAGCCGCCGGAATAAATCCCGTTTTCATGTACAGCAGATCATACAGCCCTCTCCTGAATATGAGTTCCTCCAATAGCGGTGATATTAAACAGTAAAGGAATACCCCGTATATTATGTTAACCTTCATGAGATCCGGAGATATACGCTCGGTATATTCCGGAAAAATCTCCGGTAGCGGACTCTTCATTATGAGCGTATTCAGCAGCGTGCCGCATACAGCCCCTATAAGAAGGTATTTTAACAAATCCGTTGTGATCGCAGTCGTTTTTTTCATGGAAAAATGATACGGTATCTTCACAAAGAAAACACGATTTAAACACAATTCATTTATATAATCCATTCATATAAATAAATTCTCCCCCAAACAGCCCGATTGTGGAAACACATTAGTGGGCACTCTCCCAGGGAGCGGATCGGTTTTCCGACCCGCTCTTTTTTGTGCAGGCGATAATCCGCAATCGTCAGACCAATCCGCTTCGGGTCTTAATCCTGTACCCTCAGCCATGATACAGGACGAAGAACCTGTCCAGTTTTTCCAGACAGCTGATGAGTGCTTTCATCTCATCCTCTTCAAGTCCACGTACTGCAGCCTTTATCATTTCCTTGTGGAAATCCCTGTGATGAAAGAAGGCTTTTCTGCCCTTTTCTGTAAGCGTAACATATACCATCCGCTTATCCTCGGTAGAGCGTTTTCTCTCTATATAGCCCTTCTTTTCCAGACTGTTCATATTTACTGTCAGTGTCCCCAGCGTCACCATCATCTTTGCCGCTATCGCGGACATGTTCTGCGGCTCCCCCACACCTATGGCATCTATTATATGCATATCATTATTGGAGATATCCATGAAGTCTCCGGTGATCACCGCACGTGACTCCGTTTCCAGCACCTCGTTGAAGAGATTGACCAGCAATCTGTTTAGCATAGAAGTTTTTTTATTCACCAGACTACCACGCAGGCACCATAGGTCATCCCCGCACCGAAGCCGGACAGCACTACCCTCTGCCCTTTTTGTATCCTGCCGGCTCTGTGCAGCTCATCCAGCAGGATCGGTATGGATGCCGATGATGTATTCCCTGTCCTTTCAATATTCATCGGAAACTTATCAATATCTGTTTTAAGAGTCTTTGCTATGGACTCTATTATACGCCTGTTCGCCTGATGCAGCACATAGACATCCACATCTTCTGTGCCTATACCTGCAGAGTCAAGTGCCTTTGTGATGCATATCGGCACCTGACGCACAGCGAACCTGTATACATCACTGCCGCTCATGTGTACCAGCAGATCGCTGCTGTTTATCTCAGGCTCCGTAGCGCCTTTCACATTTCTTCCTCTGCAGTAGAGCATCTGCCCGTTCATTCCGCTGCTCCCCTGAGACATCCCTATGATACCCGATCTCTCACCGGATATCGTCTCCTCCACATACACCGCACCGGCTCCGTCCCCGAACAGCACGCAGGTAGAACGGTCAGTCCAGTCTATTATCTCTGACAGCACCTCGGCACCTACCACCAGAGCATTCCTGCACGCTCCGGATGCAATATAGTGATGGGCGGTGTTTAGTGCAAAGAGAAACCCGCCGCAGGCTGCATTAATGTCAAAGGCAATGGCATTAGCTGCCCCTATCAGCTTCTGTACCCTGCATGCCGCGCACGGCAGCAGCATCTCGGTAGTACAGGTGGCCACTATTATCAGCTCCGTGTCCTCTGCGCTTTTTCCCGCGCTCTCAAGAGCCCTCTTACAGGCTGCTGCCGCAAGAGATGCCACCGTATCCTTTTCCGCTATATGTCGCTCTTTCATGCCGGTTCTCTGCCTGATCCACTCATCCGTGGTATCTACCATCTGCTCAAGATCCTGATTTGTCAGTATCTTTTCCGGCAGTATACTCCCGGTTCCTCGTATTGCTACACCCATTTGTCTCTCCCTTTTCCTCATGCTCCTGATCTAGTCCAGCGTATCTTAAATAACTGTATCAAATGCTTGCCTGCTCACCTGACAGCACGTGTCGAAAAAGCCTCGGCATTAATACATCCTGAATCTCCTGTATCTCTCCTCAGCGATCATCTCAGGCTCCATGCCGTCATACTTCTTCAGAAACTGCTTTATCCTTTCTTTCAGGTACAGTCCTATGGCATGCTTGGTTTCCTTTGTCGCACCGCCATACTCCGGTACTATCCTCTCTATTACCCTCAGTCTCTTAAGATCCTGCGCCGTGATGTTCATCACCTCGCTGGCTTCCCTTGCCCTGTCCGCATCCTTCCAGAGTATGGAAGCAAAGCCCTCCGGCGAAAGTATGGAGTATGTGGCGTTTTCCAGCATCCACACCTCGTTGCCCACTGCAGTGGCCAGTGCCCCTCCGCTTCCTCCTTCTCCGATCAGTATGCACAGCACCGGCACCTTCAGAGCGGACATTTCCATGAGGTTCCTCGCTATCGCTTCTCCCTGTCCCCTCTTCTCAGCCTCCGCTCCGCAGTAGGCTCCTGCGGTATTTACAAAGCTTATGACCGGCCGGTTGAACTTTTCAGCCTGTTTCATCAGTCTCAGTGCTTTTCTGTATCCGTCAGGCATCGGCATGCCAAAGTTTCTCATCACGCATTCTGCCGCACTGCTCCCCTTGATATCCGCTATCACCGTCACCGGCTGGCTGTCTATGAATCCTATTCCTCCGACTATGGCTCCGTCATCCCCGTAGCATCTGTCACCATGACTTTCAACGAAGAGATCAAATATCGACTCCATATAGTCAAAAGCTGACGGTCTCTCTATCTTTCGTACGCTTTTTACCTTTTCCCATGCAGACTTCTTCTTACCGAATGTGATATGTGTTCCCACAAGGCTGCTTAATATATCTCCGAAGCCTTTTTCGTCAAAATCAGCCCATGAGTTCTTCCCCGTCCTCTGGTGTGATCTGATAAGGAAATACAGGATCTTTTTCAGTACCCTTCTTTCCACTATACCGTCTACGAACCCGTGTTCCAGCAGAAATTCAGCCGTCTGAAAGCCATCCGGAAGCTCCTCTCCCGTGGTCTGCTTTATCACCCTCGGTCCTGCAAAGCCTATCAGTGCACCCGGCTCTGCCATTATCACATCTCCCAGCATGGCAAAGCTCGCTGTCACCCCGCCTGTGGTCGGATCAGTCAGGATCGTGGCGTACAGAAGCCCCGCTTCTCCGTGCTTCTTTATTGCCGCAGCGGTTTTTGCCATCTGCATCAGAGATATGATGCCCTCCTGCATCCTGGCTCCGCCCGAGCAGCAGAATATGAAGACCGGCAGCTTTTCCTTCGTGGCTCTTTCAATCGCGGATGTCACCTTTTCCCCTATGACATGCCCCATGCTTGCCATCATGAAGCGGGAATCACATACACCAACTACAGCCTCCTCACCGAATATCCGGCATTTTCCTACGGTGAAGCCTTCATCCAGTCCGGTCTTCTCCTGTACCTGCTTAAGCTTTTCCTCATAGCTCTCATAATTCAGCGGGTTGCTCACAGGCATAGTCGCATACCACTCCTCAAAGCTTCCCGGATCAGCTACCATACGGATACGGTTGTTGGTCCTTACTCTGAAGTATCCTCCGCACATATAGCACACATACCTGTGAGTTATCACCCTGCGCTTATCAAGGACTCTGCCGCATTTCGGGCATCTTACTGACTCGGACTCTCCGGTATTCTTATCTTTCGATCCCCATTTCATCTTCATGACTTCATTCACCTACTGCGAAAGTAAGCTCTGCTCTTGCCGCAAGCTCACCGTCCACATATGCCGTTGCCTTCCCTATCCCTATAGGACCCTTGCATTTATCTATGACCGTTTCTATCATAAGCACATCTCCGGGTACGACCTTACGCTTGAATCTCGCCTTATCTATACCTGCAAAATAAGCCGTCTTTCCTCTCCATTCCGGCAGCTCGAGAAAGGCTGCCGCCCCGACCTGCGCCATTGCCTCTATGATGAGTACTCCGGGCATCACCGGATTGCCCGGGAAATGTCCTGCAAAATACGGCTCATTGAAGCTCACGCACTTCTTTCCCACAGCCCGTACTCCCGGCTCCAGCTCCTCTATGGTGTCTATCAGCAGGAAAGGCGACCTGTGGGGAAGCCTTTTCATTATCTCCTTTGTATCAAGTATCGCCATTTTTATTCACTCCTCATATGCTGCCGCCACAAGACAGGCATTGTGTCCTCCGAACCCCAGAGAATCAGAGAGCGCATATTTCACATTCATGCTAACGCTCTGTCTGCAGTAGTCCAGATCCATTTCCTCCTCAGTATCCCGAAGTCCTACCGTCCTGTGGATGAAGCCATCCTCTATCTCCATGATGCTTGTGATAAACTCTACTGCCCCGGCCGCCCCCAGCAGATGCCCGATCATTGACTTGGTAGAGTTTATCTTCATGTCATATGCATGCTCTCCGAAAGCAAGCTTTATCGCCCTCGTCTCGAAGAGGTCATTATGTTTTGTCGCTGTCCCATGAGCGTTGATATATGTGATGTCTTCAGGCTGCAGCCCTGCATCCTCTACTGCGTTTATCATCGCTCTTGCAGCCCCCGATCCATCCTCAGCCGGAGAAGTGATATGATATGCATCTGCCGAGCAGCCGTATCCCATGACCTCGGCATATATCTTTGCTCCGCGCTTTAAGGCATGGGAAAGCTCCTCAAGCACCACAATGCCGGCACCCTCTCCCATCACGAAGCCGCTCCTGTCCTTGTCGAAAGGTATGGAACATCTTTCAGGGTCTTCGCAGGAGCTGAGTGCCGTAAGTGAAGTGAACCCGGCTATCCCAAGAGGACATATTGCCGCCTCAGTGCCTCCTGCCACCATGATGTCAGCCTCTCCGTACTGTATGGATCTGAAAGCCTCACCTATTGAGTTTGTCCCCGTCGCACAGGCAGTCACCACATCTATGTTTTTACCCTTGAGTCCATATGATATGCTCACATTTCCTGCGGCCATGTTGGAGATCATGAGCGGTACGAACATCGGACCGACCTTCCCTTTTCCGTACTGCAGCAGTCTGTCATGCTCCCTCTCCATAGCCTGCAGACTCCCTATCCCACTCCCTATGGAGCAGCCTGCCATGAAGGGGTCTTCCTTGTCCATATCGAGGCCGGCATCCTCTATTGCCTCCTTTGCCGCGGCTACTGCGAACTGGGAAAATCTTTCCATCCTTCTCGCGGTCTTCCTGTCCATGAAATTCTCAGGATCAAAGT
>CAJOME010000117.1 GCA_905235585.1 uncultured Lachnospiraceae bacterium
GCCGTCGGAGAGTGTGACATATCCGTTTACTCCTCCATTTTCAAGCGTGACAACGATGATCTGCTTGGCGCCCAGACGGTAAACCGGATGCTGTCTACCGCAGATGGTAAAATGCCTGCCAGTATCATATAGGCTGTGCTGGCTGAGGTTTTTCTCTGCCAGGTCGCGCAGGCTGCGGTCCAGCACTGTGGTCGGATAGTAACCGTATTCCACCGTGGTGATGCTGCCGTCATCGCGGCGGTTTCGGAGCATCTGCTCCTCCCCGGGTTCCAGAAGGACGGCCGGGCGTACCGCGCAGGCGGCGCAGGGATTCTGCCTGCCAAAGCGGTCTGTGCATGCATCGCCCGCCAGATAATAGTTGATGCCTTCAAAGCCAAAGGCTGTATAAAGTCCGGGGATATTCAGGACTATGGCAAGTGCCGTAAACACTATCACTATGTTGAATACTGAAAAAGGCAGCGATTTTACTGAATGATGATATTTGGCATGGGCGAATTCATGGGCAAATACAGCCGTGATCTCTTTCGGAGAATATTCGTTCACCAGATTATCATCGAGGGATATTGTCTTGCGGTTTCCAATACCTGTACAAAATGCGTTCGAAGTGGTAGTACGACGGCTCGCATCCCTTACCACTATCTTCCTCACTCTGATGCCGTATTTGTCGCAAAGAGCGAGCAGCTTATCCTTCAGCTCTCCGTCCTCAAGCGGATCAAACTTATTGAATATCCTCATTATCGGCACTATGATAAGCATGATCAGGAGAACTATGATCAGTGAAGCAACAGTGCTCCATATGATTGCCATGTTGCCGAACACCTCAAACAGGACCATAATGAGGATCATTAATCCATATGAGATGGGGGTTCCTATCAGAAAGCTTTTTATCAGATCCAGCCAGAATGTTTTCTTTGTGCTCGTATTCAGGCCATATTTCTCCTCGATAACGAATGTCTCATAATAGTCGAACGGGGTGTTTATTATCAGACGTATTACTGAAAAAAACAGGATGAACACAGCATACTGAAGATATACGTTCATACCTGAGAGCCTGTCAAATATCCATGCATAGGCATTTGTTATAAGAAGTGTCAGTGTGAGGATGATATCTATTATGCTGGAGATCATATCTATCCTTCCGCCTTCCTTTTCATAAGAGATCCAGTTCTTATATTCCTCTTCGTTATATACATCCCTGACGTTCTCAGGGAGTTCTTTCTTGATATACTGTGAGTCAAGATAGTCTATGAATGCATCAAAGACTTCTTTTGAAAGATATAACAGTATTACGATTAGTTTCAGCATGATTCTCTCCTCTCTCCAATATAGTAAACTATACTACTCGTGCCGTCTATGATACAGAGGCTGTAATGTACTGCATCAGTTATCGTAGTATTCCGCCCACTCATCCTTCTCTATTTTGATAGATATGAACTGTTGGTTTAGTGTTCTATAACATATTATCCGTGAATATGGGCTAAAAGATTCACGTTCCAGCTTTTATGATATTATTAAGCTATGTGTACAAGATACTGCATGGAAAAGGGAAGCACGCTGCTTGCCCCCATAATAGATAAAGCCCTGTCATCAAAGCTCGCTAAGAAGTTTCAGCTGGAGATGTCAAAGGCTATGATCACGGAAGGCGAGGTGTGTCCTACCGATGTAGCGCCTGTCATTGCTCCGGGCAAAGACGGCAAAAGGGCTGTCTTCCCTATGAAATGGGGATTCAGTATTCAGATAGGGGGCAAGACAAAGCCTGTCGTAAATGCGCGTATTGAAACCGCCTCTTCAAAGGCTCTGTTTAAGGAAGCATGGGCAAGGCATCGCTGTGTCATACCTGCTTCATGGTATATAGAATGGGAGCACCAAAAGGGCAGCAATGGTAAGATAACCACCGGAGACAGGTATGTGATACAGCCGAATGGCGATGTTATCACATGGCTGTGTGGGCTGTACCGCATAGAGGACGGATTCCCCGTGTTTGTCATACTCACAAGGGAACCCACACCGGAGCTTGCCCGGATACATGACAGGATGCCTGTGATCCTGCCGGAGGATAAGATAGACGGCTGGATAGATCCCGCCTCTGATCCGACGGATTTTATTCCATTTGCCATAACCGATATGTACGCTGAAATATCTGAAGACTGATCACGATCAAATCCCAATTGACAAAAGCGAACATTTGTTCGATAATGTGTTTTAAACCCTTAAAGGAGGCTGGTTTTGGAGCACAATACCGGACATATGTACATAGTGATAGATCTCAAGAGCTTCTATGCCTCTGTGGAGTGCGTGGAGAGGGCTCTTGATCCTCTCGTCACCTGTCTGGTCGTAGCCGACGCAGGCAGGACGGATAAGACGATCTGCCTTGCCGTATCTCCGGGGCTGAAAAAATACGGTATACCGGGAAGACCGAGGCTCTTTGAAGTGGTGCAGAAGGTCAGAAATATAAATGCGGACCGCAGGTGCATGGCACCGGGTCACAGGTTATGCGGGAAGTCATTTTATACCTTTGAGCTTGATGCCGATCCGTCGCTGGAGCTTGACTACATCACTGCTCCGCCCCGCATGGCTCTGTACATGAAATACAGTACGGATATCTATAAGATCTACCTTAAGTACATAGCGCCGGAGGACATTCATGTGTACTCATGCGATGAGGTATTCATGGACGTAGCGCCTTACCTTAAGACCTACGGCATGACTCCCCATGAGCTTGCGATCACAATGATACGGGATGTGCTATCTTCCACAGGTATCACAGCCACCGCAGGAATAGGTACAAATATGTTCCTGTGTAAGATAGCGATGGACATAGTCGCCAAGCATATGCCTGCCGACAAGGACGGTGTAAGGATAGCAGAGCTTGATGAGCCATCCTTCAGGGAGCAGCTCTGGGGACACACTCCGCTTACTGATTTCTGGAGCATAGGAGGCGGCACGGCAAGGAGGCTCGCTTCTCTGGGTCTCTTTACCATGGGGGATGTGGCTGTATATTCAGAGGCAGGCGAGGACAGTCTCTATAATACCTTCGGGATAAAGGCCGAGCTGCTCATAGACCATGCCTGGGGCTGGGAGCCGTGCACCATAGACTATATAAAACGTTATGTACCGGAGAATAAAAGCTTGAGCTCCGGACAGGTGCTTCCAAGACCATACAGCTTTGATGAGGCTGCTATTATAGTGAGGGAGATGTCAGACCTTTTGGCACTCAGGCTTGTAAGGAAGGGTCTGCTCACCGATCAGCTTACGCTCACCATAGGATACGAAAACCTTAAGGACAGCACGAAGCTTAAGGAATACAGGGGAGAGCTTCACTTTGACTGGTACGGGAGACCTGTACCAAAGCACTCACACGGCACAGCTAATCTCAAATGCATGACGGCATCATCACAGATGATAATCAATGCTCTGCTGGATCTCTACCATGATATCACGGACAGGGAGCTTATGATCCGGCGTGTCACGATATGCGCTGCCAGAATAAGCCGGTGCATGGACATCTGCGCAAATGATGAATACGAGCAGCTTGACCTCTTCACCGATTACGAGGCAAGGGAACGACAGAAACAGGCAGAAAGGGAAAGACTGCAAAAAGAGCGATCATTACAGCTGGCGGAGCTTGAGATAAAGGAAAAATACGGTAAGAATGCGATACTCAAAGGTACTAATTTCCTCGAAGGAGCCATGACCAGAGAAAGGAATATGCAGATAGGAGGACACAAGGCATGAATGATTACAGCAGTATAATCGACCATCCGCATTACCAGTCAAAGAAGAGACCGCATATGTCAATGCTTAGCAGGGCTGCGCAGTTCGCGCCGTTTGCTGCGCTCTCGGGATATGACGAAGCTGTAAATGAAACACAGCGCCTGACTGAAGAAAAGGTGATACTTGGCGAGGATGCAGTCAAGGATATTGACAATACCCTGCGGTATGCCGCATTGTCCCATAAGCCAGTATCCATCACCTATTTCCTGCCGGATCCGCTGAAGCGGGGAGGGTCTTACATGACTGTATCCGGGGTCATTTACAAAGTGGACATGAATGAGGATGTCGTGATAATGGAGGACGGCTCTGCCATCCTTTTATACAGCATCACGGATGCAGTAGTTTTGAAATAGTGCGAAATAGCCCTCAGTCTTTTTTATCTTTCCGAATCAGGTACCTGAAGCCCTGAATGATCTCATCATCTGTGAGATGTCGGAGCTTTGTTTCTACTACCGGTTTCTCCGCCTTTATAGGTGCGAGTCCGGTATTCTGCTTTTCTTTATTGGAATTTATATCTTTATTATTCATACGTCTATTATAAAAATGGGGAGCGGTTTGCTCCCCGATTATCTTATATCAATGTTTCATAGAAATGTACGGCTCCGGCTATCTCATCCTCTGTCGGATGGTTCTTTTGGATACCTCCCATCAGCTTGAATGGTCCGAAAGTATCAAAGCCGAAGCATCCATACTCGCCTAAATATTTACAGCCCTTCTCTTCAGCTATAGCCTTAAGCTCTTTGGTATACTTATCAGATTTATTACCGTATGTATATATCGCAAAGACTGATATGGCATGAGGCAGGTCTTTCTTTATATATTCAATCAGATCCTTATTGAACTTACCGAAATATATCCCTGATGCTATACCGATCCTGTCATAAGGGGAGAGGTCTTCGACTTTCGTTTTGGTCGTGTCTATGAGCTTTACATCAGGATCATATTTCTTTATCGCATCAAGGAGCTTTTTCGTGTTCCCGTGATGCTGGGAATAATATACTATAGCTGTGGACATTCTCATTTCTCCTTGTAAAAAACTGTTACGATTTCGGATTGCAAAACACTTGTGATATTATGCCATAACACAGTTATTTCGTCCACTTTTCGAATCAATAATTATCTCCTTCTGAATGATCAAGGCCATAGTTCAGCATATCGTTATATCGGGCGTTTGCTTCTTCGCTCTTTTTCTTTTCCTTCCATGCGGCTATCTCGCTGCATATGGCGATCATCTCATCTACAGCGATCTCCGCCGTTTGAGGCTTTTCGTTGTAGAGATACGCAATCATCCTTCTCATGGCTTTGGGACTGCCGAGATTCTTTGCCATAGCATCGCCCAGTTCTTTGGGAAATCCAAGAAAAGTCACAGCATCAATAAGTTCGTCTCTTGTTCTGCTCCATTCTCTCTGATCCAGTGTCATATACAACCTACCTCTGTGTATATCATCCCATGTTTTCCTCTGTCTGAGCGCATAAGGGAAATGCGTTCTACCAGCATCTCCTTTTTATGTATTGACACAGCGGGCAGGCCTTTATTATATGTCGCTTTTCTTACGAGGGTTATATGTGGATTGAAGCGTTTCCGGTCAAATGGGATCCCGTGATCCGAGAGCACCTTGCGGAGTCTTTTGACATAGCTTATCAGTGCCCTGTTTTCAGATATGCCTGCCCAGAAAATATCACCAAAGCTTCCAACCCCATCTAAACTAATGGTAAGCGGTCTGAAGTCAGACTCTTCCAATGCATCCATCACTTCTTCCGGATCACCACATTCACCTATAAAGGCGAGTGTAAGATGGAGATTTTCTGATGGTGAATAATTACCTTCCATA
>CAJOME010000118.1 GCA_905235585.1 uncultured Lachnospiraceae bacterium
GTTCAGAACGTCGTGAGACAGTTCGGTCCCTATCCGGCGCAGGCGTAGGATATTTGAGAGGAGCTGTCCTTAGTACGAGAGGACCGGGATGGACGGACCGCTGGTGTATCTGTTAGGAACCAATCCTATCGCAGAGTAGCCAAGTCCGGAAGGGATAAACGCTGAAGGCATCTAAGCGTGAAGCCCCCCTCAAGATGAGATATCCCTCATTGATAAGACCCCTTGAAGACGACAAGGTAGATAGGTCATAGGTGTAAGTGCAGTAATGCATTGAGCTGAATGTTACTAATCGGTCGAAGGCTTGACCTGAGAATTGGGAAGGAAAGTTTCAGTGTTTGGTTTTGAGGGTACATGAAACGATACTCCGCAATGCAGCGCATGCTCCTCTCTCGGTAATGCTACGCATCACCTCGCGTCGTTGCATTCGCAGTATAATTCGAGTTCCGTTAAGCCTTAGGTGAGCGAGCTCCCCACGGCTTCCCGAAACACGAATTGCATTGCTCATTATTCCTCGATAGCTCAATGGTAGAGCATTCGGCTGTTAACCGAAGGGTTGCTGGTTCGAGCCCAGCTCGGGGAGGTGAGGAGCTTTAGCTCAGTTGGTTAGAGCAACCGGCTCATAACCGGTCGGTCCTGGGTTCGAGTCCCCGAAGCTCCATTAAAGCTCTGAGTGAAACGACTCGGAGCTTTTTGTTTTTGTCTTTGCTATACGGAGAAAAATATGAAAAAGATCAACACAGTGCTGGTAAGAACGATAGATATCCTGACATTGATCGTATTATTGCCGCTTACCTTCGGCTCCGTATTTTTCTCGCGAAGCGTCGATTTTGAAACATTCGATGAGATCACCTTAAAAACAGACTTCAGTATCTTACATATCGTTTTTTATACCCTGACGGTCGTGTTTGTCATTTTTGCTTCCGCCAGGCTCTTTCGCAGCAGAAATGAAAAGACAGACCGGATGATCAGGCTTATACTGCGTCTCTTCATGTTGGTGACATCCTGCACTTTCGGACTGTGGTGGATACATAATAATCCTTTTCTTCCCGTAGCGGATCAGGAAAAGGTCTGGACTGCGGCAATGGCGTTAGCTAAGGGAGAGGCGCTGGATCCCGGCAGACTGCCGTATTTTGATACATATCCGACCCAGAAGGTCATGGCGATGACGATGGTTCCGATAATCAAGATGACAGGATACAGTATCACGGCTTTCAGATATTTCAATCTCCTTATGGTACTGATCACTCAGATTTTCTTTATACTATGTCTGGATGAGCTGGTCAAAGGAGGCAGCAGAGAGGGCAGATATGCTGTACTGCATAGTGATGCGGCAAATATCCTGACCACACTCCTTACGGTCTTTTCGCCTCTTGCGCTGCTGTCAGGATTTGTATACGGAAATATCGCATCGGTCGCGCTTGCCACCGTAGGGGCATACGGTATGCTGCGTTTTCTTAACAGTAAAAGGATCAGATGGCTGGTACTTCCGACGCTGCTCTTGCCACTCGCTATCCTGTTTTATCATTCCGGATTTATAGCATATCTGGCCTTTGCGGTGATCATGCTATTTGCCGGACTGCTGGGAAATAATGACAGAAAATGCCGGATAGCCTCCGTAGTGGCAGTAGTCCTTATATTGGTACTGGAGATGACCTCATCATCTGCCATGCAGAGAAGATTTGATGACCGTCTCGGCAGGATACCTGACGCCGGTGACGGCACGCCTGCTCTGGCATATCTTTTCTGCGGTCTGGAGGAAGAGAATATAGACCTCCCGGGAAGTGAAAAGGCCTTTTATGAACAGCATGACAGAGACACGTCAAAAGCATACGAGGATGCAAGAGACCGGGTGCTGAAGGATCTGTCGGAATATATCCATGGGGAAAGGTCTCTTTCATTCTTTTGGGAAAAGACGTCGAGACAGTGGTTTGAGCCGTGGTTCGGGGGAGTACTCATGACGGTGTATGACAGCGACTCCGGAGATCCCGGATGGGACAGATTCGTCCGGTCGGATGTACTAAAGAGCATGGAAGGATTTCTGCATGTGCTGATGATATTCATATATCTGGGAGCTGTCATCTGTCAGGCGGTCAGAGTGCTATCCGGCAACAGCAGTATGCTTGCATGCGCACCCAATATATACTTTCTCGGGGGGTTTCTGTTTCAGTTCTTCTGGGAGCCGAAGCCAAGATACTGTCTGCCATACTTCCTGGCTTTGTTTCCCCTGGCAGCCGTTGGGTGTGCATATGCGCTCAAAGGCATAGAGCGGCTGGGCAGGCATGTGAGATCGCAGAATGAAGAAATAAAGGAACGGAGTATACCCGTAAAGATATATATCGTTGCAGCGGCTACCGTTTTCTTCTGTATATCACAGAGATATTTTACGGACAAAAGCTTTGATGTCATACCCGATATCGACTACAGCGATACATACGACATATACAATACCGATGATATCGCTCTGCCGGCAGGGGACTATGTGGTCACTCTGCGTTACAGTGCCGGGGAAGATACAGAGCTTGCCATGCACATGGATCATACGGACAGTGAGATATACCCCGCCGTCATGGACAGTGACGAAAACGAGTTCATTTATGAGCTTCATCTTGACGGATATAACGATGCTATCCACTATACCTACACCGTGGATGAGGAAGATGATTTCAGTCTGGAGGGCATACATATAGAGTCCGGCAGACCATTATTTACCGACTATATTTTTCTGGGAATATTCTTCCTGACAGCCGCCGTCTGTCTTATGCTTTATTTCACTTCAGGTGAGTTCAGAGGCAAGGATAAAGCTGACAAAGCTCTTGTCGTGATCATCTATGCGGCTGTGATCACGGTATCACTTCCACTCTTTTCCGAAACGCTGTTTTGGGGTGCGGATGATCCTGCGCACGTGATGCGTCTCGAGGGGGTAAAGGACGCGATACTGAACAGACAGTTTCCGGTGTATGTGTTTCCTAAAAATGACAATGGATTCGGACTGCTGGGATATATGTATCCAAGCTTTTTCATGTATTTCGCTGCCGCTATGAGGATCTGCCGCGCATCCATCCCATTCGCCATGAATACGCTGTATTTTGGGATAAATATCCTGACAGGCATCACGGCTTATGTCTCGGCAAGAGGAGTGTTTGATAAAAAGAAACCGGCGTATCTGTTTACCATACTCTATCTGCTGATGCCCTACAGGCTGGTAAATATCTATACAAGGGCTGATGTGGGAGAGTCCCTTACCATGTGTTTCCTGCCGCTTATCATCGCAGGTATGTACAGATGTCTCGATGAGGAGAAAAGAAAAAATGTAGCCGGGAACGTATTATATATCACTCTGGGGATGACAGGTCTCATCAATTCGCATGTACTGGGATGCCTGGTGACAGCAGGGCTGGTCGTACTCTATGCGGTGATATTTATCAAAAGACTCGCAAATAAAGACAGCCTGCTGACTGCAGGTCTGTCCGTACTGTGCGTATGTCTGCTGAATACAGGCTATATTGTGCCGTTTATAAAGCTCTATGCCTTTGGGCTCAATATCTCGGATATGACCGGCAAAGTATTTAACGGTCGCTTCGGCTTTACGGAGCTGATCGGGCTGCATGACTTCTCGTCAGGCACGGCATGGGGAGGCATATCCCTGATAGGGACGGCAGGCATCGTGATATTTATCACCGGACTGATCCGAAACAGAGGCGCATTATCCGGGATAAAGGAGAGGTTTATGGCGGTCTCCGGTATACTGTCCATAATACTCTTTATTACCGTAGCATCAGAGTTTCCATGGGATGCGATACTCTCGATCGGCATATTGAAAAAGATAACAGGCATACTGCAGTTTTCATTCCGGTTTATGATGATCAGCGGTCCGTTGCTGACGCTGGTCACCACATATTACCTGACGGAGGTAAAAAGAGGAGAGCGTGTGACAAGGATACTTGGCACTGCGGCGATCCTGCTCGCATTTATATCGATCCTGCCCTCCATCGCAGGCGAGATCAAGGCTGATCCTTATTATCACCGGCTGAGCGGCGGGACGAGTGAGCTGGTGCTCAGAGAGTACTGGCCGGAGGGTGTTACTGACGGAGTATTTAATGGTAACCGTCTGTTCTGGTCATCGGAAAATCTTATTTATGACGGATATGAAAAAAACGGATTGAGAGTAGATTTTAACTACAATGCAATATCGGGTGAAGATGAGTGGATGGAACCGCCGATCCTGTATTACCCCGGATATAGAGCCGTTGCATCTACATCAGAGGGTAAAAAGTATGATCTTGGTGTATCCCGGGGAGATTACTACAGAGTGAAGATCGACCTTCCGGCGGCTCTCTCCGGATCACATGTCAGCTTTTATTACGGCGGATTATGGTATTTTTATATCGCTTATGCGATATCGATCGTAAGTGCCATAGCATTCACAGTGATATATCTCAGAAAATATAAAGATGTCATTAAAGCAGGGTTTCACGCGGTGAAGGAAGCATGACAGACATAGACAGCCTGGTCAGACAGCAGTTCAGGATAGATACAAACTGCAGCGAGGCCGAGGAAAATGATAAAACAGTAATGATAAATGTAGCAGCCGGACTCCCGGGATCAAGATATTTCGGAGAACTGGATACATTTTTCAGAGCCATCATATACCATGGTGAAATGTATATGTCGGCAGATGAGAGGATACTGGAATGGTGCAGGGAAAAGTACAGTCTGTACAGACCGGAATGGTTTTGCAAATTTGAAAATCTGAGGACTCTGGACGCAAAGCTGCATGAGAACGGATATGAGATCCAGGATACGCATGTGTATTTTCTGCCGGATAATGATGCGCAGACATATGAATTTGATGTACCGTTTAAGCTCAGATGGCTTGATGAAGATGATATAGCGGTATTTGATGAAAGAGAGCCCTTCAGGCATGCTCTGGGATATATTCCGGAATGTCCGGATGTGACAGCAGTCGCTGCGATAACAGATGACGGAGAGATCGCAGCCATGGCCGGAGCTTCGCGCGACAGTGATATAATGTGGCAGATAGGTATAGACGTAAAGCCCGGATATGAGCACAGAGGTCTGGCTGTATATCTTGTCACGCTGCTTAAGGATCATATACTTGAGCTTGGGAGGGTTCCCTTTTACGGTACATCCGAAAGTCATTCCAATTCCATGGATGTAGCGATAAGGTCAGGCTTTATTCCCTCTTTTACAGAGGTGTTCTGTCGCAGAAAACCTTGACAGAAAGGAGTTAATTTTGTAGTATATTTTGACGTATGCGTGAGTAGCTCAGCTGGATAGAGCGTCTGGCTACGGACCAGAAGGTCGCGAGTTCGAATCTTGTCTCACGCATGAAGCAGAAAGCCCCGGTTTGTGCCGGGGCTTTTTGTATATGTTTCTGAGTGCAATCCGCTCTACGGTCCGAGACTTGCGGAGATAATCGAAATGCTACCGAATTTACCCAGGTCAGCCCATGGTGATCTCCACAGTCACATCTTTCTTTGATGCGTCGTAGGGGATCACGTTTCCGGATACCTCCCTGCCGTCCACTACCATCCTTGTGACACCCTTGCATACGTCGGAAGGGTTGTTTACCGT
>CAJOME010000119.1 GCA_905235585.1 uncultured Lachnospiraceae bacterium
GGATGACTGTCTGAAATACTGCAACGAGTATTCCGTCAGGGAGGTGCTTGATAAGTACTGTTCCTTCATGCCTCAGGAAATATACCTGAAAACCGTCGACACCGAGCCCGAAAAGGCAAAGGACGACAGCTCTGACAAGGACAAAAAGGAAGAAAAGAAGGAAGAGCCCAAGCCGATAAACGAGACCATGCCGCTCTGGGCCAAGACTCCGAGTGACTGTACCGATGAAGAATATAAGGATTTTTACAGAAAGGTATTCCACGACTACAAGGAGCCTCTGTTCTGGATACATCTGAACATGGACTACCCCTTCAATCTTAAAGGTATACTCTATTTCCCCAAGATAAACATAGAGTACGAGTCAGCCGAGGGAGTGATAAAGCTCTACAACAATCAGGTCTTCGTAGCCGACAACATCAAGGAAGTCATCCCCGAGTTTCTTATGCTCTTAAAGGGAGTGATCGACTGCCCGGATCTGCCTCTTAATGTGTCCAGAAGCGCGCTTCAGAACGACGGCTTCGTGACCAAGATATCGGACTATATCACAAAGAAGGTGGCTGAGAAGCTCTCGGGACTCTGCAAGACAGACCGTGAGAACTATGAGAAATACTGGGAGGATATCTCACCCTTCGTAAAGTACGGCGTGCTGCGAAATGACAAATTCGCCGAGAAGATAAACGACTACATCCTCTTCAAGGATATCTACGGCAAGTACACGACCCTCCCCGAGGCGCTCGATGTCAAGCCTATAGATACCGATGATGAAGAAACGGACGACGAAGTAAAGACTGATGATGCGGCATCATCTGCAGGTTCTGAAAATGCCGATGCTTCCGACAATGCCGATGCTTCTGACAACGCCGACGCTTCTGACAACGCCGAAGAGGAAAAGAAAGAAAAGAAGGTCTTTTATGTGACTGATGAGACTCAGCAGAGCCAGTACATTAATATGTTTAAGTCTGCGAAGATGACCGCTCTCATCATGACCTACACGATAGATCAGCCCTTTATACAGCGTCTTGAGATGAAAAATGAGGGCGTGAAGTTCCTTCGCATAGACTCCGAGGTCGAGGATGTGATGAAGGGACGTCTCTCAAAGAAAGAGAAGGAGGAGTTTGAGTCAAGGTCAAAGGATCTCGAGAAGCTCTTAAGGAAGAGCCTGAAGAGATCGAAGCTTTCGGTCAAGCTCGACAAGCTCAAGAACAAAAAGGTCGCGTCCATGCTTACCCTTTCAGAGGAAAAGCGCCGCATGGACGACATGATGAAGATGTACTCTATGGGAGAGCCTCTGCCGGAGAGTACCGACGGTGACGGAGAGACACTCATACTCAATGCCGGACATCCGCTTGTGGAAAGGATCATGGCTGATCCGGACAATGAGAACTCCAAGCTCATAGAGCAGCAGCTCTACGACCTCGCGCTGCTTTCCAACAAGCAGCTCTCGTCCGATGAGATGACAAAGTTCATCCAGCGCTCCAACGAGATATTGCTGAAAGCACTGAAATAACAGGTCAAACGCAGTTTAACGGGTATAAAAAAGCCCGGCTCCTGATGTATATTTTCTGTTACTCTTCACAGCCCTATGGGCCGAGATAGTAAAAACATGCATCAGTAGTCGGGCTTATAATATATCCGACCCTCTATCTCAGTCTTCTATTTCATCAGGCTCGGGGATATTGCCGGACTGCTTTATCGCCATGATCTTATCCTTCAGATCATGCGCCTTATCCTTTATCCTCTTGCTGGCACTCGCCGACACCAGTATGTCCGGCAGCATCTTGAGTGACTTGTCAAACTCCCTGCTCTTGTAATACAGTGCCGCTATGATATAGTCCACCGTAAACTGATCCATGCTCCCGCACATGGGATAGCCCTCGGTCTGCCTCGCATAAGCAAATCCCTCGAGCGCATTCTGCTGCAGCTCGCGTTCTGCACTCCTGTACTCTTCAAGCTTTGCGGCATATCCCTCTTCGTCCTTATTAAGCGTCTTTCTCTGCCCTCTTATGATCCATGACATCATCAGACAAAGATACGCTTTTTCGGATGTTTTCGATACGGTACGCATCGCTGTGGCCAGCGCAAGCTCATATCTGCCGAGAGACTCCTCGTAGGTATATACCTTCTTATCATTTATCGACGGATCCGGCTTGAATGTGCTGCTTATCTTCTCACGCACCACCTTCTTCTGGCTTGCTATGATATTTGGAAAGATCCTCGCAAATGCCGAATATCCGCATTTGGGACAGGATACTATATTGTATTTTAATGAATCTATCGGATCAAAAACAGGTCTCAGATCCAGATCCATATCCACCACTCTCGCACGGTTGGCCTTTACCGTCAGAGACTTGAAGGTGCCGTCACAGACCGGACACGTATAAGACTTGGCAAGCAGATACTCTTCTTCGTTCACCTGCTTATTCTTAGCCTCCTCTGCCTTCCTTTTGGCTTCCTCAACAGCCGATGCCTTAGCAGCTGCCGCAGCCTCAGCCTCCTTGCTGGACTTGTTGTCCTCATACAGATCATCGTTTTTCAGATCGATCCCCATACTCTTAAGTCCCGATAAAATCCCCATAGCTATCCTCCGCCTCTTTTATCTACTTCCGTTACCCTCAGCAGGAAATTTGAAGGAAGACTTGAGCGCCACCACTCTGTTCATGACTATCGCGTCCTCCTTTGAATCCTTCGCATCCACGCAGAAAAAACCGTTTCTTACAAACTGGAACGAATCATATGCCTTAGCTCCTTTAAGTTCAGGCTCAGCATAGCACTCTGCCATCACCGTAAGAGATTTCGGATTGACATTTACGTCCCTGTTCTCATCATAGACACCCTTCTCTTCGTCGACGATATTCTCATAAAGCCGGGCTGTAAATCTCACCGCGGTATCCACCTTAACCCAGTGTATCGTGCCCTTCACCTTGCGGGGCATTTCCCTGTCGGTACCCTGCCTGGTCTCGGGATCGTAGGTGCAGTGTACCACGCTCACCCGTCCGTCAGCGTCCGTCTCATAGCTTACGCACTTAACAAAATACGCGTTCATGAGCCGTACCTCATTGCCTGGAAACAGCCTGAAGTACTTCTTGGGCGGTTCTATCATAAAGTCATCTCTTTCTATATAGAGCTCCCTTCCGAATGGTATCTCCCGCTCTCCGAGCTCCGGATTGTCCGGATTGTTGACGCCCTTTACCATCTCGGTCTGCTCCTCGGGATAGTTGTCAATAATGAGCTTTACAGGATCAAGGATTGCCATGATACGCTTGTCCTTATACTTCAGATCCTCTCTCACACAGTATTCGAGCATAGGCATCTCGGAGGTGGAATTCGACTTGGATACACCTGACAGATCCACAAACATCCTGAGCGCATCCGGGGTATAGCCCCTGCGCCTAAGTCCCGCTATGGATACGAGTCTGGGATCGTCCCATCCATCCACGGTACCGTTCTCCACGAGCTTTTTGATATATCTCTTTCCGGTCACCACATTGTTAAGATAAAGCTTCGCAAACTCTATCTGCCTGGGAGGCATATCAAACCCGACATTCTCCACCACCCAGTTATAGAGCGGTCTGTGATCCTCAAACTCAAGTGTGCATATGGAATGTGTGATACCCTCGAAGGCATCCTCCAGAGGATGAGCAAAGTCATACATAGGGTAAATACACCACTTATCGCCTGTATTATGATGAGACAGATGAGCCACCCTGTATATGATGGGATCTCTCATATTGATATTGGGTGATGTCATATCTATCTTTGCCCTGAGCGTCTTTTCCCCATCGGCAAACTCTCCTGCCTTCATGCGTCCGAACAGATCGAGATTCTCCTCTATGCCCCGGTCTCTCATCGGATCATTCCTGCCGGGCTCGGTAAGTGTACCCCTGTACTCCCTCATCTCGTCCGCCGTAAGATCCGACACATAAGCCAGACCCTTTTTGATGAGCGTCACCGCTGCCTCATACATCCTGTCAAAATAGTCTGACGCAAAGAACAGCCTGTCCTCATAGTCTGCTCCGAGCCACTTCACATCCTCCTTGATCGACTCTACAAACTCACTCTTTTCTTTAGTGGGATTGGTATCGTCAAATCTGAGATTGAACTTGCCGCCGTACTCCTTTGCCAGACCATAGTTCAAAAGGATCGACTTTGCGTGACCTATATGCAGATATCCGTTGGGTTCCGGAGGAAATCTTGTATGTACGGTGTCATATACCCCGTCCTTCAGATCCTTATCTATCTCGTTTTCTATAAAATTCCTCGATCTCTCTTCAGCCATAGGTCAAATAAGCCCCTTACTTCAATATATTTAATGCATGTCCCGTTCGGTACTATACCATGCTATCATCAGATATGCCTTACCGCGACCGTTTTTATAGCTACTGTTCAAACAGCTCTGCGCACCAGCTGCGCGGAGCGTGAGAAAGATTACAGAAGCCGATACAGGGATTTACCCCTTGCCGCAGGCAATTCTATTGGGCAAATCCAGTTGCTGTGAACACCTGCAAGGTGTGAACAGTAACAAAACATATATATATTACCACTCACAAAATACAAAATCTATTGAATATTACCGCAAAAAATGATATCATGCTATTTGCTGTTGACGAAGAACGTCACGGTACTTGCTGTTGTAGCACAGTCGGTAGTGCGCCGCATTGGTAGTGCGGAGGTCTCCAGTTCGATTCTGGACAGCAGCATTATATGTATTTTCTCAGCTTGCCACGGATGCGCTGTATGGCATTATCCGTGGCTTTTTCATTCTTTCCGAGCACATCCGCTATATCCGAATAGCTCATACCCGTGACAAAAAGCTCCAGTACATTCTTTTCAAAGGGCGACAGCTCTTCATCTATGGCCTGCTCCAGCTCTTCGCTTTTTTCCTTTGAAAGCACCACCTGCTCGGGATTCGTCATGTCGCTTGCCATAAGAGCGTCCATCATCTCCATCTGCCGTCCGCCCTCATCATCCGATCCCGTCTGTTCATAAAGAGAAATATATGAGTTGAGAGGCAGGTGCTTCTTCCTTCCGGAAGCCTTTACCGCAGAGTATATCTGTCTCGTGATGCACAGTCTCGCGAAGGTGCCGAAGGAAGCATCCCTCCCGGGATCGTACTCCTGTACTGCCTTAAACAGACCTATCATCCCTTCCTGTATCAGATCCTCGGTCTCGCCCCCGATCAGAAACATCGTAGACGCTATGGATCTCACTACATCCTTATATCTGTCGAAAAGCTCCTCGGTACCGCCATGGCTGCCCTCTCTGACGCTTTCGATTATCTCTTCATCCGTATATGTACTCATGAATATTTATTTCCATAAATATAAGTTTCAGCAAAGCTGATATCTACCGGTTTTGCCATCCCAAGTTTCAGCTCCGCTGATGTCTACCGGTTTTGCCATCCCAAGTTTCAGCAAAGCTGTTGCTTGTGATGCTTGTGATATCTATCGGTTCTGCCATCCCAAGTTTCAGCAAAGCTGTTGCTTGTGATGCTT
>CAJOME010000120.1 GCA_905235585.1 uncultured Lachnospiraceae bacterium
AAGAAAAAAGCTATAGTTACTGGTAAAAAAGCTGGTAAAGCTACAATCAAAGCTAAAGTTGTAGTAAAAGGCAAAACTAAAACAATCAAATGTGTTGTTACAGTAAAAGCTAGTGCTACACCTACTCCAGTGCCAACAGGAACTGTTACACCAACTCCAGGAGAAGCTACACCAACTCCAGGAGAAGCTACACCAACTCCATCAGGAGATAATTACTTCGGATTGATTTCTGCTGATAGAAATGGTGAAACTGCTATATTTACTCTTAACTTCAGTGATGAAGTTAAAAATGACATAGCTGACTGGGATCTTTCAATGATCGACGTTTACATGTCACAGTCAAGAGAAGTAACTGATTCAGACTTCGCTACAGCTAGATACCTTGGAACATTAGCTTCTTGGGTAGTAGGTTCTGACGAAGCTTCATCAGGACAACAAGACTTTAGAGAAGGACCAAATGCAGGACCAGAAATTCCTGCATCAGCTGCTACAGCATCAACTTCTATTTACATCAAGATCGGTTCCAATGGCACGACCGGCACCGAATTTCAGTGCAGCTACAGACAGGATGCCTGACCCGGTACCGAGATCCAGGATGTTGGCACCGGCTTTAACGTGCTCTGCCAGGCTTTGTATACACAGCTTTGTGGTCTCGTGTGCTCCGGTACCGAATGCCGTACCGGGATCCATGTGGAGCACTATGGTATCTTCGGGTATATCCTGCGGGGAGTCATCTTCCCATGAAGGTATGATCCGCATATGCTTCATGCCGCAGGGGACATCTCCAATGAGCTCTATGTCAAAGGAATGAAAGAACTCCTTCCAGGAGTTCAGATAGTCTTCATCCTCGATCTCCGATACATTTATCCTGAGGCTTCCGCAGGGGACATCTGCCCATGATGCCATGTCTTTAAGAGCTGCCGTTACCTCCGATAAGATCAGATCGCCGTCTTTCTCCTCCGATACGTAAAACGATATATAGGCTGTGCCTGCGGGAATGTCCGTATTTACAGGTACCTCATCGACGAAGATCTCATCAAGCTCCTTTCTGCTCCAGGGGATCGAATCGGCGATCTCTATGCCGTCTATCCCTGCCTCGGAAAGTACCGCGGACAGGATATCTTCTGCATCTGTGGTGGTTTCGATCGTGAATCGTCTGTATTTCATATACTTACCTTTGCCATTAAACCTTTCTGATGATAAAATTACATATTGCCAATAAAAATACCCGGAGGTATTCAGATGGAATCAAATGATGTAGAGCTCTTTTCAACTACTGATATAGCTGCAAAGAGTAAGGTCGTATCTATCCTTGTGCGAAACAGGATATCATATCTTGAGAGATGGGAAAAGATACCTTTTCTTAAAAGAAGGGATTACAAGGGAGCCAGAGATCTCTGTATCATATTTGTGAACAGCAATCAATATGAAAAGGCAAAGAGTATACTGGATGAGTTTAATGATGAGTATTTTAAGCGAAGACAGGAGAAACGCGCTGAAGCTGCCGCCAAGGGAGAGGCTGCAAGGGAAAGGGCAGCAGTAAGAAAGGCTGAGGCAGAGGAAGCGGTCGATCCCGATATAGATGAGGGCATAGACAGCATATAGGAAAAATACCCTTAGCATCATTATCAGGAGCAACAAACAGGCAAACACAGTAAGGAGACTGAGGATAACATGGATGCAAGATATGAAAAGCTTATGAAATGCCTTGAATATGTAAAGGGAAAAACGGATTTCGAGCCGGAGGTTGCTCTGGTACTCGGATCGGGGCTGGGAGATTATGCCAAAAACATGGATGTGGTCTGTGAGATCCCCTACAGCGAGATCCCGGGATTTCCCGTATCCACGGCTCCGGGACACGACGGCAGATTCATATTCGGTATTGTAGCCGGTAAGAAGGTAGTCTGTATGAAGGGACGTGTACACTATTACGAGGGCTACGACATCTCGGATGTGGTACTGCCTGCGAGGCTCATGAAGCTCATGGGAGCAAGGATACTTTTCCTGACCAATGCCTCGGGCGGCATCAGGAGTGACTTCAAGCCCGGAGACTTCATGCTCGTAAAAGATCATATTTCAATATTTGCACCCAATCCGCTGGTCGGACCGAATATAGATGAGCTCGGGGTCAGGTTCCCTGATATGTCACATGTATATGACGCGGAGCTCAGGGATAAGATAAAGGCTTCCGCTGAAAGGCTCGGTATAGACTTGAAGGAGGGGGTATATGTGCAGCTGACGGGACCCTCATATGAGTCGCCGGCCGAGATACAGATGCTTAAGAAGCTCGGCGCGGATGCCGTGGGCATGAGTACCGTAGTCGAGGCTATAGCAGCCAACCATATAGGCTTTAAGATATGCTGTATATCATGTGTATGCAATCTTGCTGCAGGCATAGCTGACCATGAGCTCAGCGGAGAGGAAGTCATAGAGGCAGGCAAGGCTGCGGCACCTCTTTTTGAAAAGCTTGTTACAAGCTCGATAGAGTCATTTTGATGGGACTCATCTACAAGGAAACAGATCCTGTAAGGCTTTCAGATGACGGAAGGGCTGTAATAGCGCTGGATCAGACGAAGCTCCCCAATGAGATAAGCTATTTAAGCATCAGCGGAGCACAGGAAATGTATGATGCAATCAAGTCGCTTGCTGTGCGGGGAGCTCCGTGTATCGGTGTCTTTGCAGGCTACAGCATAGCTGTGCTCGCGAAGAGGTATGCAGATGAGGGCATGCCGGCAGATGACGTATTGCTCAGACTGAAGGAGGACGCGTCATATCTCGACTCTTCAAGACCTACTGCGGTCAATCTGTCATGGGCACTCAAAAGACAGATGAGTCTGGCTGAGAAATGCTGCAAAAACGGTTTTTCCGCGAAGGATATGGCATCGAGTCTCTGTGAAGAAGCAGTCTCCATACATGAAGAGGATATAAATATGTGCCGGAAGATCGCGGAATACGGACTTTCTCTGCTGCATGACGGTGACGGCATACTGACACACTGCAATGCCGGAGCGCTTGCCACTTCCAGATACGGTACGGGGCTCGGCCCCCTGCTTTTAGGCAAGGAAAAGGGCTATGAGTTTCATGTGTATTCCGATGAGACCAGACCGCTGCTTCAGGGAGCGAGGCTTACGGCATATGAGCTTATGAGAGCCGGGGTGGATGAGACAGTGATCTGCGACAATATGGCCTCACTTCTTATGAAACGGGGTAAGATACAGGCAGTGCTCGTAGGCTGTGACAGGATAGCGGCAAACGGTGACACGGCAAATAAGATAGGCACATCGGGAGTCGCGATACTTGCTCAGTATTACGGTATACCGTTTTATGTACTCGGTCCGTATTCGACTATAGACATGAGCACTCCGACAGGAGACGATATCAGAATAGAGGAAAGAGAGCCGGAGGAGATCGGGACAATGTGGTATGAGCATAGGATGATCCCCGAAGGAGCAAAGTGCTATAATCCAGCTTTTGATGTGACGGATCACAGTCTGATCGCGGCGATAATAACTGACAGGGGGATACTTAGCGCTCCATATACCGAATCAATAGCAACAGCTGTAAAGGAGAAGCCATGAGCAGTATCAGATTTTATAATGCGAGATTACTCACGATGAAGGATGGCTTTGATGTCATCGAAAACGGAGTACTTACGACCGAGGGAGAGAGGATAGGATATGCAGGAGAGGCTTCCGGTGAGCCAAAGGGAAAGAAATATGACAGGGAAATAGATACCAAGGGCAATCTGCTCATGCCGGGCTTTAAGAATGCACATGCACACAGCGGTATGACGTTTCTGCGTTCTTTTGCGGATGATCTTCCTCTCGACAGATGGCTGAATGAGGCGATCTTTCCGAGGGAAGCCAGACTTACGGGTGATGATATATACTGGGGCACGAAGCTCGCCGTAATGGAATATCTCACAAGCGGCATCACGGCCTGCTTTGACATGTATCTAAAGCCCTACGCCATTGCAAGGGCGACGGAGGAATGCGGCTTCAGATGCGTGCAGACAGGGTCAATGAACAACTTCTCACAGTCCATAGAAGAGCAGGAGGAGTGGTATAACAAGCTGAACGGTAATGATCCGCTAACCTCATACATCTTTGGATATCATGCCGAATATACCTGCTCCAAGGAGCTTTTGGAGGCACTTTCCGCGCTTGCGCACAAGTATAACGCTCCGGTCTGGAGCCACAATTCCGAGACTGCATCAGAGGTGGAGGGATGTAAGGATAGATACGGCATGACTCCGACAGAGCTGGCAGACAGTATAGGTCTTTATGATAACGGCGGCGGAGGCTATCACTGTGTTTATCTTTCGGACAATGATATAGAGATATTCAGGAAGCGCGGACTGTACGCCGTGACGAATCCCGGATCGAATACCAAGCTGGCATCAGGCATAGCACCTGTATCAAGATATCTGCAGGAGGGGATCGGACTGGCGATAGGAACCGACGGTCCCGCAAGCAATAACTGTCTGGATATGTTCAGGGAGATGTTTCTTGTTACGGGTCTCGCAAAGCTTAAGGACAAGGATGCGGCATCGGTAGACGGTAATGATGTACTGTATATGGCCACAGTCGGAGGAGCAAAGGCAATGGGGCTTAAAGACTCAGATACTCTGTCTGAAGGCAAATATGCTGACCTCATCATGATAGATATGTCAAAGCCCGAGATGCAGCCGGTAAACAATATCACGAAGAATATCGTTTATTCAGGGTCAAAGTCAGATGTGAAGATGACTATGGTGGCCGGAAGGATACTGTATGAGGACGGGTGCTTCCATATAGGAGAAGATCCCGAAGTGATAATAAAGGAAGTGGGCAAAGTAATCGGAGCCATGCGCTGAAATGGGATACATGAGGTCTTATTCCCGGGACGAGCTTGAAAGGCTGAAGTATGCCTGGCTTTCCGATCCTGACTGTGGTAAAGAGGCAGTCCTTAATGATCAGACATGGAATGATATGAACATGGATCAGGTACTGGCACGCATAGATACCTGCGCGTCGCTTGCAGGAGAGGAGAGGCTCTACGCTATGCTGCGTGAGCCTTTTTCCGACAGGAGGGAGCTGCTAAGAAGAGACGGACTGATCCGCTCCTTTGATGCTGATGAGAGACTGTGCAGGGAATACAGAGAGAGACTTAAGGACATCGGCGATAAGATAAAGCAGCCGGCCGGTGTCACCATCAAAAGTCTTGCAGAGATAGATGTCCAAAGCAATGCCGGACACATGGTCTGTGCCCTGCTCGGACTCTTTTCCATAGCGATGATCTTTATATCTCCGACTGTGGGACTGCTCATATTCCTTGCGGTCCTTACAATAAATATTTCCACATATTTCAGGCGTAAGGGAAAGATATCTGAATATCTGGACTGTTTTACATATCTCATCAGATCCTACCGGGCGGCGAAGTCCATGCTTTCCGTAAAGGATGATGAGGACAAGACGTACAGAAAGGAGCTGCGGAC
>CAJOME010000121.1 GCA_905235585.1 uncultured Lachnospiraceae bacterium
TTAAAGACATAATTTTGTATCTGTATCACGCTCTACATCTTTTTTCATTTGTTCATCTATATATTTATTAATTATTAGATTTTTTGTTTCATCAAGATTTACTGTTTTATTCAAATCACTAACAATTTTTAATTTTCTTCCATCTGATATTATCAGAATTAAATCAAAATTATTTCTATATCTCTGATGTTCAATATTAAATTTTATTATTTCTTCTTTTCTATAAAATTTATTTGAAATAAAGCAAACACAAATACGAGATATAATGATTTGAATACCACTTTCTTCTAATTTAATCCTCAAAGTTAATGGAACAAAAAGAGTAAAAAATGAGGCAGCTATACTAGGTATCCCAAAGCAGGGCAATATAATAATCAAAATAAGTACTTTAAATATATTTTTTCTATTAATTATAATTATAGCAATCATTCCTCCGACAAAAAGTAAAGTAGCAAATACCATAAATAGTAAACAAAGTACTTCTTACCCCCTATAACGACACCGCTGGAACTCACGTCCTGTCCCGACTGAACCTTAGCCCATATAGCCGAGTCCATCTGGGTGCCCTCGTTTCTCTCTCCCTTGTCGTTAAGAGCAGAGGTTACAAAGCGGGTATCTCCCATGAAGAGTGTCATCTCGATATCTTCACTCTTCAGCATATCGACATAATCATGCTCGTAAGCTATCTCGTTACCGGCATCAATATCATACTGATAGTACTGTCTGAGACCGTCAGCCGCCACATGCAGCTTATCATATACGGAATCCTCGAGATGTCCGGTCACCGTTCCTGATGTGATGAGGCATATCACGATCCCGGACAGGATAAGCGGTACAAACCCGATCATTAGCAGTACCGATGTCAGTGTAAGCTTCTTTTTTTTCATATACTTTCCCTCCAAATAATTATGTTCTGTTAATATAATCCGGCTGCCGTAATATCCGACAACCGGTCTGATGTAAATTTAGGAGAAATAACTACATCAGATGTGTAATATTATATCTTACATCAGCCAAACCAACCTGCATCATATTTTGATATGTGCATATCATTATGATATATAATTATGAAGTACCGGATGAAATAAAGATCCGCTCAATCGTTAAATAATTAAGATTTTATGTACTTCTGATGTCAGATCATGAAGAAACCAGAATAATCCTACAGCTTCTTTGCAATATTTTGTGGCTGTTTCAAAATCTTTTTAATTATACTACCACATATTGTCGAAGTAAAGCCATATCTGTAATAAAATTCAGCTAAATAAAATTTAATAATTGTGAACAGGCAACAACAGTAACGTTTTATTAGACATTGCTGCCCCACGGTTGTATAATTCTATCCGTGTCAAAGCCGCAGCAACAGCGTTACAGTTTACATGATGATCGCGCTCCTGCTGCACGATTACGACCCAAAGGGCTGTGAACAGTACGACGATTGATCAGGTAAAAAGGAGCATATTTATGATATACAACAGTACAAGAGACAGGTCTGTCAGACTGACATCCACCGAGGCCATACTTAAGGGTCTGTCCGATGAGGGAGGACTGTTTGTTCCTGAAGAGATACCTTCCTTCAGCAGATCCTTGATCAAGCTTTCAAAGCTCGATTACAAAGAGCTTGCCTTTGAAGTCATGTACCCATATCTGGATGACTTTACTGAGGCAGAGCTGAGATCCTGCATAGAAAATGCCTACGGCGACAGCTTTGATATGCCCGATATCGCTCCTTTAACATATGCTGACGGTGTATATTACCTTGAGCTTTATCACGGACCCACCATAGCTTTCAAGGATATGGCTCTGCAGATACTGCCCCATCTGATGACGACAGCCGCGAGAAAGAACAATGTAAGGAACGACATAGTGATACTCACCGCCACCTCGGGAGACACCGGAAAGGCCGCTATGGCCGGCTTTGCCGATGTGCCTCACACCAGGATAATGGTCTTTTTTCCTCACGGCGGCGTATCGGATGTACAGAGGCTTCAGATGGTCACACAGACCGGAAGCAATGTGTCCGTCGTAAGCGTTGACGGCAATTTCGACGACTGCCAGAGCGGAGTCAAGCGTATATTCGGAGATAAGGCTTTCAGGAAAGAGCTGGAAGAAAAGGGCTGTCAGCTCTCAAGCGCGAACTCCATAAATATAGGCAGGCTGGTACCTCAGATAGTCTACTACGTATATGCTTACTGTAATCTTTTAAGGAATGAAAAGATCAAAGAGGGCGAAAGCATCAATATCTGCGTCCCCACCGGCAATTTCGGCAACATACTCGCGGCATATCTTGCGAAGAAAATGGGTCTGCCCGTAAAAAGGCTGATCTGTGCTTCAAATAAAAACAATGTCCTGACCGACTTCTTTAAGAGCGGCACCTATGACAGAAACCGTGATTTTCATCTGACGATGAGCCCCTCGATGGATATCCTTATCTCAAGCAATCTTGAAAGACTCATTTATTTCATATCCGGCTGCGATGACAAAGCGACTGCACACCTCATGTCCTCTCTCGCCTCAGACGGGAGCTATACGATCACTGAAGATATGAAAAAGGGACTTTCCGATTTCATGGCAGGCTTTGCCACCGAGGATGAGACCGCGTCAGAGATCAGACGTGTATATGACAATACCGGATATATCATAGATACTCACACCGGAGTGGCATCCGCGGTATACCGTGCGCTTTCGGGCAATGCCGGCTCATGTCCTGTCGTCATCGCCTCCACCGCGTCTCCCTATAAGTTTGCCGGAAGTATAGTCGAGGCCATATCTCCTGACATAAAGACAGCTGACAGATCCGGTATGGATATGATCGATGAGCTCGAGAAGCTGACGGATATGCCCGAGCCCAAAGCCGTAAGTGACATTAAGAAAGCCAGGATACGCCACGACAGGCATATCCCGGCAGATAAGATGAAAGAAGCCGTAAGAGAATTCCTACTCTGACTTTTCTCTTACCACGCGGTCTATAATAGAGGTAATCTGCTCAAGCGTTGCGGGCTTCTGTAAGAAATCCCTTGCGCCGACCTTCACCGTTTCCCTTATATGCATCTGTGTGCCGACCGATGAGACCATGATCGCGACCGCATCGCTGTCAAACTCAATGATCTCTTTAAGTGCTGTGATACCGTCCTTTACCGGCATTACCACATCGAGAAATACAATGTCCGGATGCTCTGCCTTGTAGGTATCTATAGCCGCCTGACCATCTGAAACCTGCACGATCTCCTCGACACCGCACTTCTTCAGAGTCGCTATGAGGTTCTTTCTGGCCAGCATCGAATCATCACAGATCAATACTTTTAAATCTTTTGCTTTCATGCTGTATACTATATACTAATTAAGACAAATAATCAAATATAAAGAGGATAAAACATGAATAATACTGATACCTTTATGAACGTAATAATATATATAGCAGGCGGATATCTGATCTATGCCGCCATCCTGATGAAGATCCGCGGTACCGTAGCCTCGGCATTTCTAAGCAAAAACCTCAACTGGGAGACTGCGAGAGATAAGAAAGGCTATATCAGAATCATGTTTCCGGTAAATCTCATCATGGGGCTTATCATGGTAGCTACGGGTTTACTCCTCACCTATGGAGAAAAGCTTGGGATAAAGGGCAGCGGGGGAAGCATAGTCCTGCTCATCTCCTTCATCTTCTGCATAATTTACGCGGTCATCGCGATGCATGCGCAGAATAAGTACCTGAAATAAAAGCCCGTCACTGCCTCTCATCCATAGGTGTATATTCTCTTATAGGCTGAGCGCTCTTAAATGCCGGACGTATTATCTTGCCGTTATTTGACAGCTCTTCTATCCTGTGGGCACTCCAGCCTGCGATACGCGCGCAGGCAAAGATCGGAGTAAAGAGCTCTGTCGGAAGCCCGAGCATCCTGTATACAAACCCCGAATAAAAGTCCACATTCGCACATACGCCCTTGTATATCGGTCTCCTCTTTGCTATCTCCCCGGGCGCGATGCGCTCTATCGAGTCATAAAGCGCGAATTCATCATCCAGTCCCTTTTCATGCGCAAGTCTCTCGACAAAGCCCTTGAAGATGACCTCTCTGGGATCGGAAAGGGAATACACCGCGTGCCCGAGACCGTATATCAGACCTGCCTTGTCAAACACCTTCTTATCAAGGATATCCGAAAGATAGCTGCCTACCTCCTCGTCATCCTTCCAGTCCCTGATATTCTCCTTCATATTCTCTATCATCTCGACGACCTTTACATTCGCTCCGCCGTGTCTGGGTCCTTTAAGTGACGCGAGTGATGCCGCCACACTTGAATATGTATCTGTCCCTGTGGAGGTGACGACATGTGTGGTAAAGGTGGAATTGTTTCCGCCTCCGTGATCCGCGTGAAGCACCAGCGCAATGTCAAGTATCTTGGCTTCCAACTCGGTATAGCTGCTGTCAGGTCTTAAGATATGCAGCATGTTCTCGGCCTGTGTCAGCTCAGGCTCCGGCATATGTATATAGAGGCTCTCGTTTTTCTGATAGTGTGAAAATGCCTGATATGAATAAACCGAAAGCATCGGAAAAAGCGATATCAGCTGCAGGCTCTGTCTCAGTACGTTCGGTATCGATATGTCGTCAGCCGCGCTGTCATAGGGATACAGCGTAAGCACCGCACGCGAGAGCGTATTCATCATATTGGAGCCCGGTGCCTTCATCACGACATCACGCACGAAATTCTTTGGCAAAGCACGGTATCTCCCGAGTATCTTCCTGAACTCGGAGAGCTCAGTCCTGTTGGGCAGCTTGTCAAAAAGCAGCAGATACACCACTTCCTCGAAACCGGACTCGTTCCTGCCGTAAAAGCCCTTCACCAGATCCTTTATACTATAGCCCCTGTAATAGAGATTACCGTCTACGGGTACGGTCTCACCGTCGATTATCTTTACAGCCTGTACATCGGATATATGTGTAAGTCCTGCAAGCACACCCTTACCGCTGAGGTCTCTCAGTCCTCTTTTGACCTCCCATTTTTTATAAAGCTCCGAATCTATCAGCGTCGACTGATAGGCCTTCTCGGCAAGCTTTCTTATATCGGGGGTGACTTCTGAATAATCTATGCCATCGGTATTTAAAGCCATTTATTCTTCCTCTTCAAAGTTATTCATTTACATAATATTTTTAAGATTATACCCTAAAAAAGCACTTAGAGTAAAGCCATGATGTAAATTTTTAGGGCAATCGCTTAATATATGTCTGATAGTTGGGTAATATGTATTTTCAGAGCAATAAGCACACATCACTTAACGAACTGGAGTGCCATAGCCCGATTAAGCCGCTAGGAGCCTGCGACGCAGGCGACACGCGTGCGTTATGAGGGCTTCTTTGGCACGAACAGTGAGTTTAGTGAATGTGTAGCCGCGGTTGAAAA
>CAJOME010000122.1 GCA_905235585.1 uncultured Lachnospiraceae bacterium
CAGATTTCTTCAGACTTCATATGGGAAGGTCAGCAGGCTGCTGATATCGTAGGCGATCTGCTTGGCGGAAAAGGAAAGGTAGTTGAGCTTGAGGGTACCGTAGGAGCATCAGCTGCTAATGAGCGTAAGGAAGGCTTTGACAAGGAGCTTGCCGAGAAGTATCCCGATATCGAGATCATCGAGTCACAGACAGGTGATTTCACAAGGTCTCTCGGAAAGGAAGTCATGGAGTCATTCTTAAAATCACATAACGACATCGACGCAGTATTCGCACACAATGATGATATGGCTCTCGGCGCTATCGAGGCTATCAAAGAAGCCGGAAAGAAGCCCGGAGAGGACATCAAGGTTGTAGGCTGCGATGGTGTAAAGGGTGCTTTCGAGGCTATGGTTGCCGGCGAGATGAACGGTACCGTAGAGTGTAATCCTTGCCTTGCAGAGCAGGTATTTGATGCTGCAGCAAGGTTAAAGGCAGGCGAGACACTTGACAAGTGGATCGTTTCAAATGATGGTGTGTTCAGGCAGGAGGATGCTGAAGCAGAGCTTCCTAATCGTACATACTAATATATGACATAGTACATTTAACGACGAAACTTCGACTCTGGATGGCTTATGCTAGACGCTGTCGGAGTTTCGTTTTGTAAATGGATAAGGAAGAAGGTATATGGAAAACGATTTGATCTTAAGAATGGAGCATATTCATAAAACTTTCCCCGGAGTGAAGGCACTTGATGATGTGGAGTTCTCACTTAAAGCAGGTGAAATACATGCGCTTCTGGGTGAAAACGGCGCGGGTAAATCTACGTTGATAAAGGTGCTTACAGGAGTAGAGACGAAGGATTCGGGCACTATAGTGATGGATGGCAGGGAGATATCCCCGAAGAGTCCTATAGATGCACAGAATGCAGGAATAAGCACGGTTTATCAGGAGGTCAATCTCTGTCCGGATCTGTCGATAGCGGAAAATATATTTATCGGACGGGAGCCTCGCAAGAGAGGGGCCATTGACTGGAAATCCGTGAACGAAAAGTCGAGAGAGCTGCTTAAGGAATTTGATCTCTATCTGAATGTCGAAGAGAGTCTTGACAATTATTCTGTTGCTGTTCAGCAGATGATAGCAATAGCAAGGGCTGTAGATGTAAAAGCCAAGGTGCTGATACTTGACGAGCCTACCTCCAGTCTGTCTACGCAGGAAGTGGAGAAGCTCTTTGACATTATGCGCATGCTCAGGGAGCGTGGAATGGGTATCATATTTGTCACCCATTTCCTTGATCAGGTATATCAGGTATCTGACAGCATTACGATACTGAGAAACGGCTCCTTCGTTGGCACATATGCTGCTGACAAGCTGCCTATGCTGGATCTTGTGGGTAAGATGATAGGCAAGGACTTTGAGTCTCTTGAGGCTATACCGAAGCTTTCGGGTGAGAAAAAAGATGCGGAAGAGCTGCTCGCTATAAAAGACGGAGCCACGAATGAAATATCCGATGTCAATGTCTCTATCGCGAAAGGTGAGGTCACCGGCTTCTCCGGACTTTTGGGTTCGGGCAGGAGCGAAATAGCAAGACTTATCTTTGGTGCGGATAAAAAGACATCCGGTACTACATTCATAGATGGTAAGGAGGCCGAGATCGGCAATCCGCTTGATGCGATAAAGCGTGGTATCGCGTTTTGTCCCGAGGACAGGAAAAAAGACGGTATCATAGGCGATATGTCAATACGTGAAAATATCGCTATCGCCCTGCAGAGCAAGCGAGGTCTTTTACACAAGGTGTCACGTAAGGAAGCGGATAAGATCGCGCAGGAGCTTATTGATGAGCTCGCGATCAAAACTCCGAGCGCGGATCAGAAGATAAAGAATCTTTCGGGCGGTAACCAGCAGAAGGTGCTGCTTGCCAGATGGCTTGCCACGGATCCGAGATTACTGATACTTGATGAGCCTACGAGAGGTATAGATATAGGCGCAAAGGCTGAGATCCAGAAGATCGTGGTAGAGCTTGCCGGACGGGGTATGAGCTGCATCTTTATCTCTTCAGAGCTTGAGGAAATGGAGAGGTGCTGTACCAGAATGTTTGTCCTGAGGGACAAAAAGATAGTGGGAGAGCTGTCCGGTGACGAGATAAGCCAGGCTTCGATCATGAAACGTATTGCAGGGGAGAATAAAGCATGAAGAAATTTACGAAAACGATGGAATTCAAGCCTTTATGCATATTGATAGCGATCATACTTGTATGCGGTATCATATCCGGAGGCGATTTCTTTAAGGTAACCATAGTTGATGGACACTTCTACGGAAGATTGATCGATATCCTGAGAAATGGAAGCCGTTACGCAATCCTTGCTGCCGGTATGACAATGGCACTTGGAACAGGAGGGACGGATATTTCGGTCGGCTCTATCATGGCAATATCGGGCGCGATAGCATGCTCTATCGTAGATGAGAGGATACTCGGTGGCTTGCATGGCAACGTCGCGCTGGCCGTGATCCTTGCGCTGTGTGCCGGTGCTCTTTGTGGAGCATGGAATGGATTTATGATAGCGAAGCTCAAGGTGCAGCCTATGGTAGCTACCATGATCCTGCTCACCGCTGGCAGAGGCATAGCCCAGCTTATTGCGGATGGAAAGATCGTCACGATCACTTCCGAGGGATATTACAGTATCAGCGGAGGATATCTGCTGGGATTTCCGATACCAATGTTTATAGCGACAGGCGTGGTGATACTTTTTCTTATATTAACGAAGGGTACTGCATTTGGCATGCAGGTAGAGGCGATCGGCGTGAATCAGAACTCCAGTCGTCTGGCCGGTATAAGGGTCGAAAGAAACCTGTGGATCATATACATCCTCTGCGGAATAACCGCAGCACTTGCCGGGATCATAGAGAGTGCCGGCATCAAGGGAGCCGACTGTAATAATTGCGGTCTGATGATAGAGATGGACGGCATACTTGCGGTTGCGATAGGCGGCACGTCTCTGGCAGGCGGCAGGTTTTCGATCATATCAAGTGTGATAGGCGCGCTCATAGTTCAGACTATATCCACTACCATTTATGCTTTTGGAGTGGCTCCTGAGCTGACACGTGTGGCAAAGGCCATTATTGTAATAATAGTCTGTCTGATCCAGTCGCAGGCCTTTATGAATAAGATAAAGGCAGTCGGGATCCGCAGATCGGGAAAGGAGGCGCAGGCAGCATGAAAAAACAAGTACGCCTTAAAATAGAAAACATATCACTGGTGATCGCCTGTGTATTGTTTGTACTGATGTTTGGTGCAGGTGCCATCCATTATGATCATTTTGGAAGCTTATCTACTTTTTTGAATCTTTTCAATGATAACGCATATCTCATAGTCGTGGCGACAGGCATTACCTTTGTGCTTCTCACAGGCGGCATAGATATATCGGTTTCATCCGTGGTGGCGTTTACCTGTGTGTTGTCGGCGTATCTTCTGCAGCTTGGATGGTCTGCGGCGGTGGTCATTTGCATCGTGCTGGTCATTGGTCTGCTAAACGGTTTCCTGATAGGCTACTGTGTGCAGGAGCTTAAGATACAGCCGTTCATCATCACACTTGCTTCACAGTTCCTTTTGAGGGGAATGTGTGCCGTAGTAAGTACGGTATCCATACCGATTGAAAACAACTTTTACAAAGCAGCGGCACTTAATAAGATAGCCTTCAAGATCGGACGTACCAACGCAAAGCTGTATCTGTATGTATTTCTGGCTTTAGCTGTTGTATGTGTGGCATTTTATGTATTGAATTTCACACGGTTCGGCAGGACGGTTTATGCTATCGGAAGCAATGAGCTGAGTGCCGGTTACATGGGATTGAATGTGAAATGGGTCAAGATCGGTGTCTATATGATATCAAGCTTTTGTGCCGCCCTTGGCGGGGTTATCTTCAGCTTCTATACGCTCGCAGGATATTCGCTGCAGAATATGGGTATGGAGCTGGATGCCATATCGTCGGCGGTAATAGGAGGAACACTCCTGACCGGAGGTGTAGGTAATGTGCTTGGATCAGTGGTAGGAGTACTGATACAGGGTGTCATTCAGACTATAGTCACATATCAAAACCTTAACGCATGGTGGACCAGAGTGACCATTGCTGCGCTCCTGTGCCTGTTTATCGTACTGCAGAGGATCATATCCATCAGGGCAGATAAAAGAAAAGGCGGGCATTAGTCTCGGCATAGACAGGAGCAGTATCATACTTTAAAAAGTTACCCCCGGCAGAGAGCTGAAATATCAAGCTGTCGCCGGGGGATTTTATAGGTATAAAAACCGAAGAGGCATTTTATCATAAAGCCCGGGAGAGCCGGACTCCTGCCAGTTGACTCCTAGAGTGATCTAGGTGGGACACTGCCGCCTCTTTCCTGTCTTCCGCTCTGCATCGCTGCTGCGGGCAAGCCCACATGGCGGCCTGACATTTATCGAGGGTATGCTTTAGTCCCGTTTAAAGTATCTGTAGGTTCAAATAAACAGAAGCTGTCGTACTCCCCAGGTAAATACTATTATAATGTAAAGAACGGCTAAATAAAACCACTTTGCAGGCGCTGTTATGTGTGGTATACTATTTAGGTCTTTGCGAAAGACACGATAATTTCCGGATATAAATGTGGGAGGATATATAGTATGAAGCATATCAAGACCTTAAATACAAGAGACTACAGGAAGTCTACAGTCACCGGCGGCTGCGGCGAGTGCCAGACATCATGTCAGTCAGCGTGCAAGACGAGCTGTACCGTAGGTAACCAGTCCTGCGAGAATAAGAACAGGTAATATCGGGATATAGCTATTTCAGGCGGCAGCAGGATAACTGTTGCCGCTATATTTATGGTTTCTTTAGGCTTTACCTTAAGAAGCCCGCTCCTTGGAATTCTTTTATACAGATCATGGTACACAGATATAAGAATAACGGATACAACATAGTCCTTGACGTAAACTCGGGGGCGATACATATAGTTGATGAGATCGTATATGATCTTATCCCTCTCATGGAGCACAACATGAACGCCGATGACGAGGAGCTTAGGGTCCTTTAGGGTCGAGGTAGGGTCCTTTAGGGTCAAATTAGGGTCCTTTAGGGTCAAAGTAGAGTCCTTTAGGGTCGAGATAGGGTCACTTAGGGTTGGATTATAGTCTCTACAAGACCCTAACTTGACACTATCTGACCCTACCTCGACCCTATTTGACCCTAATGCCTCTTCTAATGCCTCTTCAAGGAGCGCAATGTCGATGTTTCCCGTCTCATCGCAATCTACAAACACCAGTCTCGCGCCGCGGTGGAACGCCGGGCCGACGGTCGCGATGAAGGTGAGCGTCGGCGCGATTACCGTCCACGACTCGTCCACGCCGAGTTCCGCCATCACGAGGTCGATCGCCGCAGT
>CAJOME010000123.1 GCA_905235585.1 uncultured Lachnospiraceae bacterium
ATATTTACCTGTGCTCCTGCTATTAAATTGAATGGTAATAGCATGAACACGGATCGGCATAAGCCGAAAGAATGGTGTGATTCACACCGTCATGCGTTTATGAATAGCTAAATTTTACGATATCCGGGTCTGTTTTGCAAGGCAGGAAAATTCGCTCAGTAAGGATGTAATAGTGCTGTCGAGCCTGCCTGATATAAAGAATAGAATGAGAACTTTCACAGAAGCATTTGCAGACAATTTTTCGGGAAACAGATAAATCCAGCTGATACCCATTTAATCCCCTGATGACTACTCCTGCGTACCCGTCATCGATGTGAAGTGATATGCGGTATTTGCTCGGCATCTTCTGAGGAAGGGTGGTGGCATTGTTGCGCTGGATCTCCTTCAGATGACGCATGGCATTCACTATGCCGTCAAATCTGACTCCGTATAAAAGAAAAAGACACCTTACATATCGTTCCGAACGGTATGAGGAAGTATACACCCATACGTCATATCCGAGAGCCTGAAGCCTGTTTTTAATGGAACTCTGACTCCCTCGTATTTCTTTATGTCTTCAGATATTGATTCCGTGAAAGCAGTAGATGATCCGGCAAATTAAGTCACTCTCCTTTCGGCTACTCGGACAGGAGCTTGTCGAATTTATCAAGCGGTGTATAGTCCATATCCTTTCCGGTAAGCCACAGATAGATAAACTCATAGTAGCCCTCCGAGCCAAAATCACTGGTCTCACGGCTGCCGTGATTATAGGTATGATCCGCCGAGGAAGGATTGCCCTCGTACATTTTTGAGCATTTAACAAGCTGGGAGGAAAATTCACGGAAGTCCGTGGAGACCACATAGCTTTTGAATATGCCCATGATCAGGATGCCGCACATCTCGATCAGATCCTTGCTGTCTTTCTCCTTGAGCGCGATGTAGTGCGCCATGCCGGTAAGAAGCGCGCAGTAGAGCTTCTGGGGTACGGAAAAATCATAGCCCTCGCATATCTTCCATTTCTTCAGGCAATCGCGGTAAAGCTTCATATAGTCCATGAATTTCTGCTCATCGTTTTCGCGCATTGCTTCGGAGAGATCATGGAAAACCTGCTTGCCGGCAAGTATATTTAATCTCTGGGAACCATAGTGCTTTCTGAACATCTGCTGATCTTATCCTTTCTGTGATAATACGGGTGCAAGAATGATTGTACCACAAAGCTGCCGTAAAAATCTCAACTTTCTGCGTTAACGAAAATGTACAATTCGTTGCTGTGAGCACCTGCAAGGTGTGAACAGTAACACGGTTTCTGTACTTTTTAAGAAACATACGGTATTAAATTGACAAGTAATTACAAGGGTGTTAAGTTATTGTATACAATAAAGTGTTGACGATCGGATGCAAATGTCTGCCAGCAGTTATTTGCGAAAGATCAGAAGACTATATTTCTTAAACTTTATTCATTAATCACTATTTCTATTAATAAGGAGGAGGAAGCTATGAGATTTGAGAATGAGTGGAGAGGCTTTAAGGGCACTCATTGGACCGATGATGTGAATGTCCGTGATTTCATTCAGGACAACTACACACCATATGATGGCGATGAGTCATTCCTTGCTGATCCGACGGATGCTACCAATAAGCTCTGGGGCAGGCTGCAGGAGATCCAGAAGGCAGAGAGAGACAAGGGCGGAGTCCTTGAGTGTGAGACAGAGATCGTGTCTTCACTTACTGCTTACGGTCCCGGCTACATAGATGAGAGCATGAAGGATCTGGAGCAGATCGTAGGTCTGCAGACAGACAAGCCTCTTAAGAGAGCATTCATGCCTTACGGTGGTATCAAGATGGCTCAGGAAGCTGCAGAGCAGTACGGATACCATGTAAACGATAAGTACAACCAGATCTTCAACGAGTACCACAAGACTCACAATCAGGCTGTATTTGATGCTTACACAGACGAGATGAAGGTTGCGCGTCACACACATATCGTAACGGGTCTTCCCGATACATACGGACGCGGACGTATCGTAGGCGATTACAGAAGGATCGCTCTTTACGGTATAGATTACCTCATTGAGAAGAAGGCTGAGGATAAGAAGAACACCGGTCACGGCGATATGACAGATGATGTGATCAGACTTCGTGAGGAGCTTGCTGATCAGATCAAGGCTCTGAAGGGCATGAAGGAGATGGCTAAGATCTACGGATACGACATCTCAAAGCCGGCCAAGAACGCAAAGGAAGCTGCACAGTGGCTGTACTTCGGTTATCTTGCAGCTATCAAGACGCAGAACGGCGCTGCTATGTCAGTAGGACGTATCTCAACCTTCCTCGATATCTATATCGAGAGAGACCTCAAGGAAGGCACTCTTACAGAGAGTGAGGCTCAGGAGCTTATCGATCATCTTACAATGAAGTTCAGGATGGTTAAGTTTGCCCGTATCGAGTCATACAATCAGCTCTTCTCAGGCGATCCCGTATGGGCTACACTTGAGATGGCAGGTATCGGCATGGACGGACGTTCGATGGTTACAAAGAACGACTTCAGGTTCCTGCATACACTTGAGAACATGGGTCCTTCACCCGAGCCCAACCTTACGGTGCTCTACAGCTCGCAGCTGGGTGAGGCATTCAAGAAGTATGCCGCAAAGATCTCTGTTATGACTTCTTCGATCCAGTATGAGAACGACGATGTCATGAAGCCTATCTGGGGCGATGACTACAGCATCTGCTGCTGCGTATCCGCTACACAGACAGGTAAGGAGATACAGTTCTTCGGCGCAAGAGCTAACCTCGCAAAGGCTCTCCTGTACGCTATCAACGGCGGTAAGGACGAGAAGCACAAGGATAAGGAAGGCAAGCCCATGCAGTGCGGTCCCGAGCTCGCTCCCATCACGTCAGATTATCTTGACTATGATGAGGTAATGCACAAGTATGATCTCATGCTTGACTGGCTCGCAGGACTCTATGTGAACATCCTGAACCTTATCCACTATATGCATGACAAGTATTACTATGAGGCTGCTGAGATGGCTCTTATAGATACCGACCTCAGAAGAACCTTCGCGACAGGTATCGCAGGCTTCTCACACGTTATAGATTCACTGTCAGCTATCAAGTACGCTAAGGTCAAGGTCATCCGTGATGAGTTTGGTCTTGCTACAAACTTTGAGACAGAGGGAGAATTCCCCAAGTACGGTAATGATGATGACAGAGCCGATGAGATCGGTGTATGGCTGCTCAAGACCTTCATCACAAAGGTTAAGAAGTATCATACATACAGGGATTCAGAGCCTACCACATCTATCCTTACCATTACTTCAAACGTTGTTTACGGTAAGGCTACAGGTGCTACACCTGACGGAAGAGAGGCATACAAGCCTTTCGCACCCGGTGCTTCACCTTCATACGGCGCAGAGCAGAGCGGACTCCTTGCTTCACTGAACTCAGTGGCAAAGATCCCTTATGAGTACTCACTGGACGGTATCTCAAATACACAGACCATGAGCCCCGATGCTCTCGGACATGATGATAAGGAAAGAGCTGAGAAGCTTGTGAGCGCTATGGACGGATACTTTGATAACGGTGCGCATCACCTCAATGTCAACGTATTCGGTACAGATAAGCTCCTTGACTGCCAGGCTCATCCTGAGAAGCCTGAGTACGCTAACTTCACTATCCGCGTATCCGGATATGCAGTTAAGTTCATCAGCCTTACAAAGGAGCAGCAGGACGACGTTATCGCAAGGACGTGCCATAAGAGGCTATAGTCTCCATGGAAGCTGCGAAGCAACGGAACAATCCGTATAGCCTCGATATATAGTATAGCTTGCACCAGCCCGGGGTTGAAAAACACCCCGGGCTTTATTATCATTAAATTTGCTTAAAGCATATCAGTAATAATCTGAGGGGGAATATCATGCAGGGAGCAATACATTCACTTGAGTCGTTCGGATCGGTCGACGGACCGGGGATCAGATATCTTATTTTCCTGTACGGATGCAATATGAGATGTAAATACTGTCACAACGTGGATACCTGGGACAGATCCAAATGCACTCAGTTCATGGAGCCGGACGAGCTGCTGGATAAAGCAGAGAGATACAGATCCTACTGGGGCAAGGACGGGGGCATAACCGTATCCGGAGGTGAAGCTCTGCTTCAGATCGATTTCCTGCTGGAGCTTTTTAAGAAGGCAAAGGAAAGAGGGATAAATACCTGCCTCGATACCTCCGCACAGCCATTTACCAGAGAGCAACCCTTCTTTGGCAAGTTTGAGGAGTTGATGAAGTATACGGATCTGATCCTTCTTGATATAAAGCATATAGATCCGGATGAGCACAGGAAGCTCACGGGTCATGATAATGCAAACATTCTTGACTGTGCGAAGTACCTGTCCGATATAGACAAGCCGGTATGGATCAGACATGTACTGGTGCCGGGTATTACGGATGTGGATGAATATCTGGACAAGACCGCGGAGTTTATACATACATTAAAAAATGTCGAGAGAGTGGATGTGCTTCCCTATCATACTCTTGGAGTACACAAGTGGAAGGAGCTCGGGATACCTTATCAGCTCGATGATGTGGACAGCCCTACGGAGGAGAGGCTGGCACACGCAAAGCAGGTGCTTGGAGACGAGCACTAAATAAGGTCATAAGCTTCAAATCCTTTTTGTGCAAGCACAATCGGATTTGCAGCTTCTGACCCTGGCATCACACATTTTGTTGCCGCAGCCTTATTTTATATCAAGATATAGTGCGTTGGATTTGACCCTTGTTTGGTGTAAGATATAAAGGCTGCGGTATTATTTTGCAGAAATACGGCATATAAAGGAGTGGTAATGGCAGATAGAGTCACCTTGAAGGGTGTGAAATCAGGCATAGTGCTCAGACTTCCCGAAACGGGAGATTTTGATGAGCTGCTACCCCAGGTTGAAGACAAATTTAAGAATGCTGCAGAGTTTTTCGGCAATAAACACCTGATCCTTTCCATAGAGGGACGTAAGGTTACCGAGACGGAAGCGGCGCAGATACTCAGACTTCTGGCAGAGAATACCAAGGTCAAGTGTGAGGGTGTCGTACTGGAAAATCACGAGCTTGATGAGAAATTCCAGTCCATACTCGGTCCGGACCCCGGCCATGAGAAGGAACTCGAACAGTTGAAAAAAGAGCGCGCCATCATGGAAGAGACGATAGAGAATCTCCATGCCGCGGTAGATCCGATGAATTGCCGTGTGATAATGGGCAATCTGAGATCGGGCGCGAATATCGAGTCGGCAGGTTCGCTTATGATAATAGGCGATGTGAAGCCCGGAGCGACTGTTACGGCAGGAGGATGTATCTTCGTACTCGGCGCTTTGCAGGGCAACGCGGAT
>CAJOME010000124.1 GCA_905235585.1 uncultured Lachnospiraceae bacterium
ATGGAAGGGGATACTATGACAGGGCGCTCGCCTTGTATAAAGACATCCCAAAGCTGTGTCTTGCTTTTGAAACCCAGATAACCGGTGAGCTTGTCCCGGAGGATACCGATATCAGGATGGATATTGTAATAACAGAAAAAAGGTGTGTTGTGATATGAACGGGATGAACGACAGGGAGGAGTCCCAAAGACAAAGGGAATATATAAAAAAGATACAGGGTATGCCGCAGATCACAGGAAGGAAGTATCTGGTGGTGACCTTCGGCTGTCAGATGAATGAGAGGGATTCGGAAAAGATAGCCGGAGTACTTGAAGAGATGGGATACGCCAGAGCCTGCTCGGAAGAGGAGGCAGACATCCTTATCTATAATACATGCACCGTAAGGGATAATGCCGATAAAAGGCTGTACGGCAGGCTCGGGGTATGCAAACAGCATAAAAACGCCAATAAGGATATGATAATAGCGCTGTGCGGATGCATGATGCAGGAGGAGCATGTCATCAATAAAATCCGTCAAAGCTATCCTTATGTGGATATCATATTCGGCACGCATAACATATTTAAGCTGCCGGAGCTCTTATACACAAGACTTGAGAGCGGCTCTCAGATCATCGACATATGGAAGGATACCGACGAGATAGTCGAGGATCTGCCGAGTGTAAGGAAATATCCGTTCAAGACGGGTGTAAATATAATGTTCGGCTGCAACAATTTCTGCAGCTACTGCATTGTGCCGTATGTAAGAGGAAGAGAGCGAAGCCGCAATCCCAAAGAGATAATAAGAGAGATAGAAGGCTATGCTGCAGACGGAGTAGTGGAGGTAATGCTGCTCGGACAGAATGTAAATTCATACGGTAAAGGGCTGGACAGCCGGGTTACTTTTGCCGGGCTTATCGGGGAAGTAGCAAGGATCGACGGGATACGCAGAGTGAGATTTATGACATCTCATCCGAAGGATCTGTCAGATGAACTGATACAGACCATAGCGGACAATGAAAAGATAGCGCGTCATATACATCTGCCGCTACAGTCAGGCTCTGACAGGATATTAAGTGCCATGAACAGGCATTACACAAGACAAGGCTACATTGATCTCGCGGAGAGGATAAGGCGAGAGATACCCGATGCGGCTATCACAACGGATATCATAGTAGGCTTTCCGGGAGAGTCCGACGAGGATGTAGACGACACTATTGATGTGATCGAGCGTGTGAGATATGACGGTGCCTTTACGTTTGAATATTCACCGAGGACAGGTACACCGGCCGCTTCCATGACACAGCTTGCAAAGGAGAAGGTGCAGCCGAACTTCGACAGAGTGCTGCAGACTGTACAGCGTATATCAAAGGAGCAGGCAGCAAGATTTGAGGGACGAGTAATGGAGGTACTCGTGGAAGGTGAGGATGAAAAGGACAGTACGCGATACACAGGAAGGATCTCTCAGAATAATGTCGTACATTTTCCGAAGTCGGGACTGAAGATTGGTGATTTTGCACAAATCCGGCTTGATAAATGCAAGGGATTTTATTATAATGGTATAGTACTCTAATGTTCATCTGTGGAGGGATATTCAAAATGTCTAGTAATAATGCTTCAGAATCAAATTCGCAGGGAGCCAAACTGCGTGGTTTTAAGTCGATTGCGACCCTTGTGGTGCTTGCGGTCATTATATCGATGCTTTGCATAGGCATAATTGCAGAGGTGGTAAATGTCATAGAGTTTAGAGGCAACTACAAAGAGACCGTTACCAATGATCTGCTTACCATGGTAAAGATAGGCGGAGCCCTGATGGATGCCAAGGAGGAACAGATCAATGCCGATCCCAGCTGTCTCAGTGAATTGATAGGAGATATCAAGCTCGAGACCTGCAGTACAAGCTACGCGTATGCTGTAGATAAGAGCGGCATGATGATTTATCATCCCACACCGGATAAGATAGGCCAGCCTGTCGAGAATGACGCGGTGAAGAGCCTGGTGGCGCAGATAAGCAACGGCGTGATACCGGCACCCGGAGTGATAGTGTATAAGTATAAGGGCAACGTGAAGTATGCGGGATATTATATTCAGCCGCTTTCCAATAATATCCTGATCATTACCGTTGATGAGGATGATATATTCGCTCCTATCAACAGTACATCCATAAAGAGCACTATCATCTTATTTATAGCATTTGTGGCACTTGCGGTGATAATGGGTATTCTTTCAAAGATACTGCTGAAGCCTGTAGGGATACTTACCGAAATACTTCAGGATTCGGCAAGACTGGATCTGAGACACAATGGGAAGTCCGAGAAGGTGAAGTACAGGAAAGATGAGATCGGAAGCATAGCCCGCGATATCGGCACATTAAGAAGTGTACTCAGAAGTGTGGTCGGTGAGATAGACGGTTCCGAGGAGCGCCTTGACGAGATCATCAACCAGCTCAAGGATACTGCCGTCAAGCTCAATGACAACTCTTCCGACAATTCCGCTACATCGCAGGAGCTTGCGGCAGGCATGCAGGAGGCAGCGGACACGACCGATACCATAAACGGAAATGTGGCTGTCATGGTACAGAATGCCGATCAGATCAACGATCTGTCCGAACAGGGAGCAGCGCATGCGGTTGAGATCAGGAATAAGGCTGAGGCAATAAAGGACGACGTACAGCACTCCATCAACAACGCAAGGACTGTATTTGACGATGTCAAGAAGCAGTCGGATGATGCCATAGAGCAGAGCAAGGCTGTGGAGAAGATCAATGAGCTTACCGAGCAGATCAGAAGTATAGCGAGCCAGACCAATCTGCTGGCGCTCAATGCTTCCATAGAGGCAGCGAGAGCCGGAGAGGCCGGACGCGGATTTGCCGTAGTCGCTGAAGAGATAGGTAATCTTGCGACACAGTCTTCTGAAACGGTGAGCGGCATTAACGATATAGTGGCCGAGGTCAACCAGTCCGTACAGAACATGAGCTCATGCCTGACAAGAGCGCTTGATTATATTGACAACAATGCAATGGCTGATTATGCCAAGTTTGATGAGATCGCCGAGGGCTATTCAGCGGATGCAAATGACTTTGAGATAAATATGACATCCATACATCAGGCAGCCGCAGAGCTCTCAAGCTCCATAAATGATGTATCGGATTCCATATCAGGCATGAACAGCACGATCAACGAGTCCGCAAGGGGCGTGACCGATGTTGCAAACAAGACTACCGATATAGTTTCACTTACTGCGGATACTGAGCAGATAGTGGATGAGACGGAGAAATGCTCCGAGAACATGAGGGCGATCGTGAGCCGCTTCCAGGTAGACTGATCGCATAGAGTATTACTTTCAGCATTATCAGCAGGCTTCGGATATATCCGGAGCCTGTTTTTTCTGTTTTATTTTTGCTATAATAGCAAGGCTATGACGTATACAGAGATAGATAAAAGCAAAGTCAGTCCGATGATGCAGCATTATCTCCGGATGAAGGAGGAGTATAGTGACTGCATCCTTTTTTACAGACTCGGAGACTTCTACGAGCTGTTTTTTGATGATGCCGAGGAATGCTCCCGTGTACTGGAGCTGACACTGACCGGCAAGGCCTGCGGTCTGCCGGAAAGGGCTCCCATGTGCGGAGTGCCTTTTCATGCCGCAGAGATCTATATAAACAAGCTTGTCGAGACCGGCTACAAGGTGGCGATATGCGAGCAGCTTGAAGACCCGAAGGATGCAAAGGGCATCGTAAAGCGGGGAGTCATAAGAGTTGTCACTCCGGGGACCAATACAAACATATCCGAAATGGACAGCTCCGTAAACTCATATCTGATGTGTGTTTTTTATTCGTCGGATGTATTCGGGATCGCAGTATCGGATGTGACTACCGGAGAATTTACGGTGTCGGAGGTTGATAATCTCACAAGGCTGAGGGATGAGATAATAAGATTTGCGCCAAAGGAGCTGATATGCAACGAGGCACTTTTCATGAGCGGTCTCGATACGGACTGGCTAAGAAGCGCACAGCATATCTGCATAAATGCGCTCTCACCGGGGTATTTTGATGATGAGACCGGAGGGAAGCTGATCAGGGATCACTTCAAAGTGGCTCATATAGACGGTCTGGGTCTGCATGATCTCTCACAGGCAGTAACTGCCGCAGGAGCCATGCTTGCTTATCTTTATGAGACACAGAAGAATGACCTGTCAAATATCACACATATTGGTATCCTCAACACTGCCGGCTGTATGCTCATTGATTCATCCACGAGAAGAAACCTTGAGCTCACCCATACTCTTCGTGAAAAGGAGAAGAGAGGTTCTCTTATCTGGATACTGGATAAGACAAGGACTGCGATGGGAGCGAGGATGCTGAGACGATTTCTGGAGCAGCCCCTTATTGAAAAGAAGGCCATAGAAGCAAGGCTTGATGCGGTAGATGAACTGTCCGGGCGTCTGATGGACCGGGATGAGATAAGGGAGTATCTGGGTACCGTATACGATATAGAAAGACTTATGGGAAGAGTGGCCTTTGGTACTGCAAATCCCAGAGACCTGATAGCCTTAAAGTCCTCACTGTCCATGCTGAAGCCGATCAAGGATCTCACAGCAGGCTTTAATGCATCGCTCATGAAAAAGCTGTCTGACGATATCGACAGTCTTAATGACATGCATGAGCTTATTGAGAGCGCGATATGTGATGAGCCGCCTGTTTCCGTGCATGACGGGGGAGTGATAAAGGAGGGCTATTCGGCTGATGCGGATGAGCTGAGGCGCATCAAAATGAACGCAAACGAATGGCTGATGGAGCTGGAGAGCAGGACAAGGGACAGGACAGGCATCAAAAATCTCAGGATAAGATACAATAAGGTTTTCGGTTATTATTTTGAAGTGACAAACTCCTATCTGTCGCTTGTACCTGATGATTTTATAAGAAAACAGACACTCACGGGCGGAGAGAGATACACGACGGCAGAGCTGCAGGAGATGGAAGACAAGATGCTGAATTCCGAGGAAAGACTCACAGCCCTTGAGAGAGCTCTGTTTGATGAGGTGCGTGACAGACTGGCTGCTAATATAAGCAGGCTGCAGGAGACTGCAAAGACCTGGTTTTCACAGAAATGAACGGCGGCAGCCAGCGTGTCTTTAAACAGTGGATTGCTTTTGCGATATACTCATATAAACAGCTTAAGTGGGTACTAATAGAAAAACCAGATGCACGAGACGTGTATGTTCATGGGAAACTTAACGAGCAGCTTATCGAAGTGCTTGAGGAAG
>CAJOME010000125.1 GCA_905235585.1 uncultured Lachnospiraceae bacterium
ATCGTATCCGCTCTCCCGTAAGAGAGGCACAAGGGCCAGATTCGGGTAACAATGCCCGGCTGTTCCGCCTCCCGTAAGTACGATCTTTTTCGCCATCTGACTATGCCCTGTCCTTAGCTGCTATTATTCACAGCCCTTTGGACCGCGAACTGTAACCTGATGCTTTCTTATTGAAAAAAAACCGAAATAATTATAACATACTTAATGATTTAGAAAAACAAAAAGAGCCTTTTGAAAGGAGATATATCATGGCAAAAGTCACATACGACTACTCAAAAGCACTGAAATTCATAAACGAAAAGGAGGTAGAGCTCATCCGTCCGCAGACAGAGGCGGCAAGGGATCTGCTTCTTTCAAAAAAGGGAGCGGGCAACGATTTTCTCGGATGGCTCGATCTGCCCGAGGATTACGATAAAGATGAGTTTGCGCGCATAAAGAAAGCAGCTGACAAGATAAGGAGCGATTCCGATGTGCTGCTCGTGGTAGGTATAGGCGGATCGTATCTCGGAGCCAGAGCTGCGATCGAATTCCTCAAGCACAATTTCTTTAATTCCGTGGGAAAGGATAAGAGAAACGCGCCGGAGATCTATTTCCTTGGCAACAATATCTCGACGACATACATCCATGACCTTATCGAGGTCATCGGAGACAGGGATTTCTCGATCAATATGATATCAAAGTCCGGCACTACGACCGAGCCCGGCATATCCTTCCGTATCTTTAAGGATCTGCTTGAAAAGAAATACGGCAAGGAGAATGCTGCAGGCAGGATATATGCGACAACGGATGCACACAAGGGGGCTTTAAAGACCCTTGCGGATGCCGAGGGCTATGAAGAGTTCGTGGTACCTGACAATGTCGGAGGAAGATTCTCCGTGCTTACCGCAGTCGGTCTGCTTCCCATAGCAGTGGCAGGAGCCGATATAGACGCGCTTATGAAGGGTGCTGCGGAAGGCAGAAGGATGGCAAGGGAGAATGCATTTGAAGATAATGATGCCTTAAAGTACGCAGCGATAAGGAATATCCTTTACAGAAAGGGCAAGGCTGTAGAAATAGTGGCAAACTACGAGCCGTCGCTCCATTATGTATCAGAATGGTGGAAGCAGCTCTACGGTGAATCGGAAGGAAAAGATCAGAAGGGAATCTATCCCGCGTCAGTTGATCTTACGACGGATCTGCATTCCATGGGACAGTTCATTCAGGACGGAGCACGTATCATGTTCGAGACGGTCATAAATATTGAAAAGCCCAGATATGAGATTACCATGCAGAAGGCTGATAACAATCTCGACGGACTGGACTATCTGGCAGGAAAGACGGTCGACTTCGCAAATAAGTGCGCCATGAACGGAACCATCCTCGCTCACACCGACGGCAACGTACCCAACGCGGTGATCAATATACCCGAGCAGACTGAGGAATACCTCGGACAGCTCTTTTATTTCTTTGAGTTTGCCTGCGGTGTATCCGGATACATGCTCGGCGTAAATCCGTTTGACCAGCCCGGCGTCGAGAGCTACAAGAAAAATATGTTTGCGCTCCTTGGCAAGCCCGGCTTTGAGGACAAGACAGAGGAGCTGAGAGCACGGCTTTAAGTTGCATATTTTGAATGCCGCCTATGTGCGCCATGCGCACATGACATCGTTGCGATTCGACTGTGAACAGTAACATTTTAAGCTCATAAAAGGGTGACTCATATGAATATAAAGATAAATGACGCCTATGCCCTGATAGACGGGAAGATCGACAGGCACAGCATATATATCACGGGGGACAGCATATCCGGCATTGACAAAATGCCGGAGGGCTTTAAGTCTGAGAAAACCATAGACGGGACGGATCGCCTTGTGATCCCCGGGCTTATAAATGCACACACACATTCATATATGGCGCCATTAAGAAATATTGCCGATGATATGCCGTTTATGGACTGGCTCTTAAAGGGCGTGTATCCCGTTGAAGACAAGATGACCGGAGAAGACGCGTATTGGGGCGCGATGCTCGCCATAGCAGAGATGATACGCTGCGGCACCACGACCTTTAACGATATGCAAATGCACATCCACAATACTACCAAAGCGGTAAAGGAAAGCGGCATGAGAGCCGTCATATGCCGGGGACTCGTAGGTGATAAGTATGACAGAGAGGATGTCAGGATAAAAGAGGCATTTGAGGAGATGCCTGACGGAGAAGACACAAACGGCAGGCTTACCTTCAGGCTCGGACCCCACGCTCCGTATTCCGCAGGCTTTGATTACTTAAGATGTGTGGCGGATATAGCCAAAGAAAAAGGTCTTGGCATACACATTCATCTGGCCGAATCATTGACAGAGGTAGAGGATCTTAAGAAAGAGCAGGGGCTTACTCCCATAGAATATGCCAATAAAGCGGGATGCTTTGACGTACCCTGTATAGCGGCTCACTGTGTGCAGGTCACAGACTCGGATATAGAGCTCATGGCAAAGAAGAATGTATCGGTAGTCACGAATCCGGCATCCAATATGAAGCTCGGCAACGGGTTCGCGCCGGTACCGGAGATGGTCGAGGCCGGCATAAATGTATGTCTGGGCACGGATGGCGCAGCCTCCAACAACACTTTAAACATGTTCCATGAAATGAGCCTGCTGACACTGATACACAAGGGAACGCACAGAACACCGGTATGTATCGGTGCAGCGGAAGCTTTGAAGATGGCAACCGTAAACGGGGCGAAGGCGCTTGGACTTGAGAAGACCGGAGAGATCAAAGCCGGATATAAAGCGGATCTTGCAATCCTTAATATCGATACCCCGAGCATGGTACCGAGAAATAATATACTTTCAAGCCTCACTTATTCCGCTAACGGATCTGAGGTAGATACGACAATAGTGGACGGCGAGATACTTATGGAGGGCAGGGAGCTCAAGACAGTCGACCTCGAAAGGATACTGTATGAGACAAACCGAATGATGGAAAGACTGTCATAATACATAAACTATAAATAGTGTCTCAAATACTGAAAAAAACAAAATATGGTGTTGACATAAATCGGCAAATGACATAAAATCTATTCAGTTTTGAGACTATTACGTTTTGAGAGGAGACTGAAATGAAAAAGAAAATAATAGCATTAGTCACAACACTTGCTATCAGCGCACTTGCGGTTGTTCCCGCTTTTGCTTCTCCCGCGACAGAGGTAGCTGCTGCTCAGGCAGCCCAGGATAAGCGCAATGCTGATATCGCAGCAGGTAAGCAGAGGCTGTCTGATTTTGCAGCTTCGGAGCTTGCAAAGGGTGAGGCAGCAAAGGCAGCGGGTCAGGCTGTATATGAGGCAGCACAGGAAAGACTTGCTGCATTCAGAAGCGGAGAGCTCGCAAAGGGCGAGGCAGCAAAGGCAGCAGGTCAGGCAGCTGCTGAGAGCAATCCCGTCAAGGCATTCCAGGAGGGACAGAAGGCTCTTGAGGAGGCTGTAAAGACAGAGAGAGCTGAGGTTCAGAAGAAGGTCAACGAATATCTTGCAAGCCTTAGATAATCGCACATTATAGTTGATCATAAGATCCCGGATGACAGAAATGTCGTCCGGGATTTTTCATTGAATTGAAATATCAGGTTTGATATCATTAATACGTTACTTTAACAGAGAAACGATGTGAATCGTGTATCGGAAAATGAAAATATTCAAAGGAGGATACACAAATGGCAAGTGAGATCAGAGACGCAAGTCTGGCACCGGCAGGCGAAACTAAAATCGAGTGGGTGAGGCAGCACTGCGATCTGCTCCGGACTCTTTATGACGAGTTTGAAAAGACAAAGCCCTTTGCAGGGAAAAAGATAGCACTTTCGGTTCATCTCGAAGCAAAGACGGCGTTCCTGTGCATTACTCTGGCAGCGGGCGGAGCCGAGATGTATGTGACAGGCTCCAATCCCCTCTCCACGCAGGATGATGTGGCAGCGGCACTCGTAAAGCGCGGTCTGGAGGTACATGCATGGTATGACTGCACACCGGAGGAGTACGACAGACATATAGACGCGGTGCTTTCAGTAGGACCCAATATTATCATAGATGACGGTGGAGATCTCGTACACAGGATGCACACCAAATACATGGCTCTTATTCCCGACGTGATCGGAGGATGCGAGGAGACCACCACGGGTATCATCAGACTTGAGGCTATGAATAAGGCAGGAGAGCTACGGTTTCCCATGGTAAGGGTCAACAATGCAATGATGAAGCATTTCTTTGACAATCGTTACGGCACCGGCCAGTCGGTATGGGACGGTATCAACCGCACGACCAATTTGATAGTCGCAGGCAAGACGGTAGTGGTCGCAGGCTATGGATGGTGCGGCAAAGGTGTGGCAATGAGGGCAAAGGGACTCGGAGCCAAGGTCATAGTTACTGAGATAGATCCCGTAAAAGCTATTGAAGCCATAATGGACGGATTTGATGTGATGCCTATGGCAGAGGCTGCGAAATACGGTGATTTCTTCGTTACCGTAACCGGCTGCGACAAGGTCATAGACAGTGAAGATCTTGCCAATATCAAGGACGGAGCGATACTCACCAATGCAGGACACTTTGACTGCGAGGTGGATATGGCGTGGATACATGCCAACGCAAAGAGATCCTGGGAAGCACGTCACAACATCATGGGATACGAGCTTCCAAACGGCAAGACCGTATATGTACTCGGAGAAGGCAGGCTTGTAAACCTCGCATGCGGAGACGGACATCCAGCGGAGATCATGGACATGTCGTTTGCGATACAGGCACTGTCAGCGAAGTACCTTGTGGAGCACGGCACAGAGCTTAAAGAAAAGCTAATAGATGTGCCGGAAGAGGTGGATCGCCATGTGGCAGAGCTCAAGCTGGACTTCCTCGGCAAAAAGATAGACAAGCTCACCCCCGAGCAGGAGGCATACTTAAATCAGGGATTGTAAAGAGCTTTCTCTTTGACACATAAACCATCATAATATAGAATAGTTATTCGGCTGGCTGAGTCTGAGGCGTTGACTCCCCGGTCCCGCGCAATGAGAGCCCACGAACCGTGTCAGGTCGGGAACGAAGCAGCACTAAGAGGTGTCTTTCATGTGACGCGGGGTACCCGGGGACGAGTCCCGGGTTTGGTCAGCCGATTTTGTGTTACTGTTCACACCTTACAGGTGCTCACAGCAACTGGATTTGCCCATTTAAATTGCCTTCGGCAATGGGGCAAATCCTTGTATTGGCTTCTGTAATC
>CAJOME010000126.1 GCA_905235585.1 uncultured Lachnospiraceae bacterium
ATTTTCGAGGCAGTGGGAACGGGCAGAGCCTTTTACAATCCCGGACCCGGTACCGGAGGAGCCTTCAGGGAGAAGACGGAGGATGTGAGAAACCGCTTCAGAGAGGATGTGTATACTCCGTATACCTGTGTGACGGCCGGAGACTATGAAGAGGTAGTAAAGCACACTCCGGGACTGTGCATCAAAAAGGTACGCGCGGTCATGGATGAGCTGCAGAATATAGTACACCTGTCGGTGATGCCGGGGACGGACGAGGAGTTTCCGCGTCTGTCAAAGGAGTACAGGAACGCCATCTCACGGAGGCTCTCCGAGAGACGGCTCATTACCACCAGATATGCGATAATGGCTCCGATCTACGTAGGTGTATCGGTAAGGGCTACGGTATATGTAAAAAGGCATTTTTCGGACAGCAGGGAGCAGATAGAGGAGAGGATAAGAGAGGTCGTGAACTATCCGGAAAGCGACAAAAATTTCGGAGAGCCGCTTACCTTTGAGGAGGTCTTTTCCGCGATAGAGGAGCTGCCGTGCACGGAGTATGTATATGAGCTTTTCATGAGACCGTACAGTCTGAAATACGCGGCACTCAGGGAGGGCAGCATTTATCCGGGAGAAAACTGCCTGCTTTACCCGGGACAGATAAGCGTAGAGGTCATCACGTATTCAAAATAAAAGCAAGAGGTTTGCATGCCAAGGTATACGATAAGACAAAACAGGATAAAAAGAGGCTGTATTGAGGGATTTCTGCTTAAGGATGACAGAGCTCTCGTGTTTGATCAGGACTCGATGTATCACGGTATCTTCCTGCGCGGCATAGACGGAGGAGATAACGGCGCGGTCTGGGGCAGACTGTCGTTTAAGGCAGAGTGCTCGGAGGATATGATGTATTATATCTATGTCCTGGCATCCGATCACAGGATAATGTATAACGACACCGGCAACGGACTGGATCTCGATATATATCTTACTGATGCGACTATAGATATCCCGGATAAGACAGCCTTTCTGGAAAGGCTCGGAGCAAAGAGGTTTTCGGGAGTCTCCGACTGCCTGCTGTATGAGCTGAAGGGCAGATATCTCTATCTCGGGATAGAGGCGAGAGGCTCAGGCAGCCTTACCATTGACTCCATGTCGGTCGATACGGAGGGTGATAATTTCATGGCGACCTATCCGGAGATATACAGGGAAAGGGGCAGCTTTTTCCACAGGTATATATCTGTCTTTTCAAGTATTTACAATGACTACGGTGATGATATAGACGGTCTGGCAAAGCTTTTGGATCTGGATACCTGTCCGAAGGAGCTGCTCATCATATACGGCGGATGGATGGGCATAGACTTAAACGGAGGATTTCTCGAGGTTGATACGCTGAGGGATCTTGTCAAAGAGGCATATTCGCTCAATCGTATGAAGGGTACGAAGCGTGCCATAGAGAGGATACTGGAGATCATCTTAAGAGAAAAGGCCATAGTGGTCGAGCACAATCAGGTAAACAGCCGTAACAACGAGGATGTCCTGCTTCCTGATGCATTCAGGTCAAAGGGGGTGTATGATGTGACTATCCTTGTAAAGAAGCATTTGACCGAGGAGCTCAGACATCAGATAATGTTCATACTGGATCAGTTTAAGCCGATGCGCACCAGGATAAACATCACACAGCTGGACGAGACTCCCACTGCGGATTCCAATACTTATCTTGATGTAAATCTCAGGCTTCCCGAGGAGCGCACGGCAAAGCTTGACGACAGCTTCACACTTGACGGTACCATAGTACTAGAGTGAGACAGGTCTGCGATACGGAAGGGATATAGGAGAGTCGGCATTTGAGTGAGATTAAGATAATTGCCATGAGAGAAGATCAGGCGGACAGTGCCGCAGCGATGCTGCCGCCTGAGGTTTGTGATGCCTTGAAAAACGGACTTCCCGTTGCCGCATTCGCGGCAGCTATAGAGGATCGTGTGGTAGGCACGACTGCGGGAGTCGTAGAGGGAGATGTGTTTGAGATAGATTCTATCTTTGTGAACCCGATGTACAGGAGACAGGGCGTCGGCAGAGCGCTGATAGAAAAAGTATCCGAATATACGGATGAGATGGGGCTGGGACTTAAGGCTGAGTACACTCTGGTGAACGAGGATGCCAAGACTCTCGAGCCCTTTTTTGAAGCACTGGACTTTATCGAGGATCCGGTAGAATATCCCGTATACTGTATAGGAAGGCTTGAAAACCTGAGCATCAACGTAAGGGGCTCACAGAACATGTATAAGGGGATCATGTCCTTTCTTGAGGCTCCGGAGAGGATGCTTGCCGCCGCGAATACAAGGAGTATCAGGGTGGGATGGCCTATTCCCAACGGGGGGCTGATGTCCGACAGGATGGATAAGGAACTGAGCTTCTGTTCGGTGGCGGGAGGCAGGATCAAGGCATATATTGCCGTGGAGCCTGTATCGGACGAGCTGATACGTATCACGGCAATGTGGTCCGAGCTCAATGATCCCAGAGAGCTGATGGTCCTGCTGGCTAAGACTGTAGAGGGTCTTAAGAGACGATTCGCCCGGGACGCAAGGATAGCCATGCTTGCGCTCAATCCCATATCATACAAGATCATAGAGCATGTCTGTGACGGGGCAGAGTCCTGTTCATTCAGATTCATCAGAAAATATTAACATACTGCATTGTTATTCGTATAAATCATAAAAGATGTTCATAAGGAGTACAAGACGATGCCTAAACCGCCATTAAATCAGCAAAAGCAGCAGGGGCAAAGGAAAGAGCCGATATTTAAGATCGGGCAGAAAAGCGCAGAGCAGAATAAGGGTTTGCCCATCCTGCCTCCGAAAAAACAGAAGGTTAAAAAGCCCCTGGCTAAAGACGCGTCTAACGTGGACAAGCTCTCGGACAAGGAGTACTACGAGAGTATGCTCTTAAGCTCGGGCAATAAAGAGCTCGTAGACAGGATACATCAGGCCGAGCTTGAGGAAGATCATTCGGAATGGGAGATACTCACCTGGCCCGAGACAATGGAGCAGCCTTTTAAGCAGACCCTCCCTGCGGCAAAGAGAGACAGTAAGGGCAGGAATATAGAGGCAGCGGCTCTGAGTAAAGCAAAGAAGACCTTCAGGGCGGCGGATCTATGCACCGTGCGTGAACAGGCTGCCATGAAGAGCTATCTTGCCGGCTTTAAGAACGGAGAGGGCGACAGGATCGTGGGAAGCAACTCGCCTGACGATCCGAAGCTTACGGAATATGTCGACTCTATCCTGTCTGTTGATTTCGGTCCCCAGATGCTTACGGACGATTATATGTCCGAGCATATAGCGTCGCTCTATGAATATCGCAGAAAGCTCAGCGCCTGTGAATCCTTAAAGAGAGAATATCCGGATTTCTTTGAAAACCTTCCATACGAAAAAAAGACTATGCTTGAGATGCGCGTATCCATGCATGATGACCTGGGCGAGCTGATAGACAAGCATCTGACGCTGCACGGAGTGAGTGTGGATATCGGAGCAGAGGATAAGGAAAAGAGGGTGAAGCTTCGCCGGGAGAATAAGGATAAGACTATAAGACACAAGGAGCGCGAGGAAAGAAAGAACGCGTATGACGCGCTGCTAAAGAGCTTTATAGATAAGCATATCGGAAGCTACAATATAAATCTCGCAAAGCTCCACACTAAAAAGGACAGGGAGAGTGTGGAGGATGCGACCGACAGACTGAAGGAAAGAATAGAGGATAGCGGTCCGGCCTTTGATGCCTGCGGAAAAGAGATGCGGGCCGCGGCTGATGAGATAAAAAGAAGCCTGAATCTCAGAGAAGAGCTCATAGCTATGCAGGATGCCTTCCTTAAGGAGCTGGAGAAGACAAAGAATAAAGCAGCCGCGGAAAAGATCAAAAAAAGGATAGCGCGTACCAACAGAAGGATACAGCTGGCAACAAAGCATGCGGACTCATACAGGGAGTTCATAAGCTTTGCCATGGGTGAGATACCCGAGGTCTCGGCTGATACTGCAAGACTTCTTGTGAAGGCGAAGCATGAGGATATGGTGGCGCTTATCAGGTTTAAGGCTGCCGGAGACTGTATAGAAAAGACTCTTGCGGCAAAGGACAGGATAGAGGATCTTGAAAGGATAGCACTGCTCAGGGAAGAAAAGGATCCTGTGAAGAAATCCATAAATGCCGATGAAGCGGATTCACTGGAGAAGCGGTTCAGGGAGAGTCTTGTATATGTGAGGATGTCAAACGAAGATTTTTACAAAAAGCTTATCGAGCATAAAAAAAGCAATAACGGAGAAGACCCCATACGGCTGCTGCTTAAGGATGATCGCGTTACCGATGATATGGCGGAGCTGTACAGGCTCATATCCGACAGAAAGAATGCCGAAATGAAAAAGCTGTTTGACGGCTTTACCAAGGAGAAGCTCGGCTTTGAGAGCTCCAATCCCGACAGGGCTACGGACAAGAAGACCGGAGATCTGCGCTCATATATCAGCGGACACCTCAGCGCGATGATAAAGGACAGCATCAAAAACGGAGATATAAAGCAGCAGCGCGCGGCAATGCCCAGACTCGAGATCGTGAAGAACGATCCTTTCCTGATGACAATCGGCCCTGTACATCGCGACCGCTACGGTCAGGTGAAGCAGGAGAGCTTTAACGCGTACTGGCTGGGAGAGCTGTATAAGGAGGACTATTATTCGGGAGATGAGATAAAGCAGCAGGCGGTTCTTATACAGCTTGGCAAGGAAATGCTGGGCTTTAGCGTGACCGAAGAGATGAAGGATGTGGATAAATATCTCGATGTCACGGGTGAAAATTATGACGAGCACAGAGACTGGCTGCTCAGGGCAAGGGGCTTTAGGGCGCTGTATATCAAGCATAAGGACTTCTATGACGGCAGTGTCTTTAGCGAGAAAGTTAGCGAAGAAGATAGGAAGAAGCTTCATGACAATCTGCTCGACAGTGAGGAGCTCACAAGGGTGCTCGCCATAGCGGAGCTCTACAAGGAGCCTTTCGCTTCAAATCCGGGAGCGAAGAAGGAAGATAAGAAAGAAGAGAAGAAGGAAGAAAAGAAAGAGGAAAAGAACGAAGAGAAGAAGGAAGAAAATAAGGAAGATAAGAAAGAAGAAAAGAAGGAAGAGAAGAAGGAAGAAAATAAAGAAGAGAAGAAGG
>CAJOME010000127.1:0-3842 GCA_905235585.1 uncultured Lachnospiraceae bacterium
CGCATTTATGCGTGAGAGACGAGCGAGCATACGGGTCAAATACCCCTTAGCTTGCTGCGGGGTATTTGACTGGGCAAATCCAGTTGCTGTGAGCACCTGTAAGGTGTGAACAGTAACTTTATTTTGTATTTCTTCTGTGATATTTGACTATATATTGTATTTCATGTATACTGAACCAGTTAATATTTCCGTAACATAATGCAGCTGCTCGTTACAGTTCACGGTCGGATCGCGGATCTGCCTGCCGTTTTCTTATAATCACCGGCACGAAGCCCGCTTAACCGTGTACTGCTGGGCAGAAAAACAAAAACATATATACAGGAAGTACTGATGGCATCTAACAGAGGAAGGTCCGGGAGGGACTCAGGAACCGGCAGATACGAAGAATATAACGGATTCGGAGAGCTCGACAGGGATAATTATGTTGGCTTCGAGGACGAGGACGTAAAGAAGAGATACAGTGACTATATAGAGTTTACCGAAAGCGATCTGGAGAGAGCTTCGTCACGCAGGGTCTCACGTACAGACAGCGAGTACTATGACGATGAGAGACGATCCGGCGATCCGTACGACGGTTATGAAGATGATGGGTATTACGAAGAAGATGACGGGTACGACGAGGAAGATGAGGACTATTATTACGATGAGCCGGTAAGGAGCCGCAGCCGCAGCAGAGAGAAGGCTGACAGGGCTTCGCGCGGCAGGAGGACATCCCGAAATGCAAAGGGCACCGAAAGACGCGGAGCAAAGAGTACCGGCAGGAAGAATACGGCTTCAAAAAAGACATCGGGCTCCAGGGGCGCCAAAGGAAGAGGCAGGGAAAAGAAGCGCGGCGGAAGGATAGCACTCTTTATCGTTGAGATACTGGTGTTTATACTTCTTATCGCGGCACTTTTCTTTGTACTCAAGTGGGACACCGTGGAAAAGGTAGAGCTCACCGAGAGCGAGATATATATAAATGATGAGTTGAAGCAGGCACTTGAGGGAGTGCCGGACGCGGTGACCGGAGAGGCTGCTCCCGACTGGGGCATGGAGGGCTACAAAAACATAGCTCTGTTCGGTGTAGATGCCGGAGGCACGAGATCCGACACGATCATCATAGCCTCCATAAATGAAAAGTCACATGATGTGAAGATGTGCTCGGTATACAGAGATACCTATCTTAATGTGGACAGTATGGTGAATCCCGTATATAGTAAGGCTAATTCCGCCTATGCCAAGGGTGGACCCGAGCAGGCTATCAGGATGCTCAACATGAATCTCGATATGAATGTCGATGATTTCATCACAGTGGATTTTGACGCGCTCGAGGATGTCATAGATGATCTCGGGGGTGTCGAGATAAATGTCCAGCCTGAAGAGGTCGACTATATAAACGATTATCAGTTCAGTATAGTCATGGATCTGGGAGGACCGAAGGAGGGTAAGATCACCAATCCCAGAAACTTTACCGCGGTCACACAGTCGGGTCCGCAGCTCCTGAACGGACTGCAGGCTACCGCATACTGCCGTATCAGGTATACCGCAGGTTCCGACTTCAGACGTACCGAGAGACAGAGAGAGGTCATTTCTCAGATATTGAGCAGAGCCAAGAAGAACCCCGGCAAGCTCAATGCCATACTTGATGATGTGCTGCCCAGGATAAAGACAAGCTTTTCGGCTACGGAGCTTCTGGGATATGCCGCTCAGATCGGCAGCTACAACATAGTGGATACCAAGGGCTTCCCGTTTGAGAATGTGACGGGCAAGATAGGCGGACAGTCAATGGTCGTGCCGACCACCTTATCCTCCAATGTAAATGAGATGCACACCTTCCTGTTCGGTACCACGGATTATTCGCCTACATCCACCGTACAGGAGATATCCGATAAGGTCGAGTCAGACAGGACAAAGAGCGGACTCTGATATGCATGACGCGCTCGATGTCGTGATACTCACATACAGGCCGGACGAGAAGCTGTACGATATAGTGGACAGTCTCGAGAGGCAGAGCGTACCGCCCGGAAGGATCATAATAATGAACACCGGTCAGGCGGTTTTTGAAGCTTTTGTGTCCGGATATCCCGGCAGACTTGAAGGCTACACCAATATAGAGATACATCATATCCCGGAGAGTGAGTTCGATCACGGCGGGACGAGGAAACGTGCGGCAGGATATTCCGATGCCGCTTTTCTTGTATATATGACACAGGATGCAGTGCCGGCATCGGATCACCTGCTCGCAGCCCTTAAGGAGCCGTTTGAAAATGATGACAGTATTGCGGTATCATATGCGAGACAGATACCATATGACAGTGCATCGCCGATAGAGCGCTATAACCGCAGCTTCAACTATCCTGATGAAGACAGGAGGAAGACAGCGGAGGATATAGCAGAGCTGGGGATAAAGGCTTTTTTCTGCTCGGATGTATGCGCGTGCTATCGCCGGGATATATATGACAGGCTCGGCGGACACATAGAGCGTACCGCATTCAACGAGGATATGATATATGCGAGAGCCGCACTTGACGCGGGGTATGCTGTATACTACGCATCCAAAGCCGGGGTATATCACAGCCATGATTACAGCCCGGCCGAGCAGTACAGGAGAAATATAGACCTGGGCAGATCGCAGGCAGAGCATCCGGAGGTATTTGGAGATGTCTCCTCTACAGGAGAGGGAATGAGACTCGTAAAGGGCTGCGTATCTTATTTACTAAGTAACGGTTACTGGTATCTGGTGCCGGAGTTTATCCTGCAATGTGCCGGCAGATATCTGGGATACAGGAAAGGAAAAAAATATGTGCGGAATAGTAGGCTTCATAGGACATGAACAGGCAGCACCGATAATACTTGACGGGCTGTCAAAGCTGGAGTACAGAGGCTATGACTCGGCAGGCATGGCCGTACGTGATGATGACGGCAGGGTAAGAGTGGTCAAGGCAAAGGGCAGGCTGAAGGTTCTTGCCGAAAAGACCAATGACGGTAGTGCCCTGCAGGGTACTGCGGGTATCGGACACACAAGATGGGCCACACACGGAGAGCCCTCGGAGATCAACGCGCATCCGCACCTCTCATCTGACATGGGGGAGCATGGCAGCTCGGTGGAGGATGCCAATGTGGTAGGCGTACACAACGGCATCATAGAGAATTACCGTGAGCTTAAGGAAAAGCTCATGAGACATGATTATGTCTTTTATTCCCAGACGGATACCGAGATCGCGGTAAAGCTCGTGGACTACTACTACAATAAGTATCAGATCGGACCCATAGATGCCATAGCAAAGTCCATGGTGCGTATCCGCGGTTCTTATGCTCTAGCCATGATGTTCAGGGAAAGACCTGACGAGATATGGGTGGCGCGCAAGGATTCGCCGATGGTCATAGGCATCACGGATGATGCGTCCTATGTGGCATCCGATGTACCTGCCATACTCAGGTATACGAGAGAGGTATACTATATAGGCAATCAGGAGATGGCCTGCATCAAAGCCGGTGAGGTGCATTTCTACAATCTCGACGGAGACGAGATCGAAAAGGAAAAGACTGAGATAGAATGGGATGCGGAGGCTGCCGAAAGAGGCGGATACGAGCATTTCATGATCAAGGAGATACATGAGCAGCCCAGGGCGGTAGAGGATACTCTGAACTCTGTCATAAAGGAGGGCAGGATAGACCTCTCGGCGTCCGGCATCACTGATGAGGATATACGCGCTTTCAGACAGATATATATCGTGGCATGCGGCTCGGCATGGCATGTGGGCATGGCAGCCCAGTACGTGTTTGAGGGCTTGTCACAGATACCGGTGAGAGTGGAGCTTGCGTCTGAGTTCAGGTACAGGGAGCCTCTTCTTGGCGGGGAT
>CAJOME010000127.1:3862-12552 GCA_905235585.1 uncultured Lachnospiraceae bacterium
GATATCGTGATCATCATATCCCAGTCGGGAGAAACGGCGGATTCTCTCGCGGCTCTGAGAGAAGCAAAGAGAAGGGGCGCGAAGACCCTTGCCATAGTAAATGTGGTAGGCTCCTCCATAGCAAGAGAAGCGGATCATGTGCTCTATACACTTGCGGGTCCCGAGATAGCCGTAGCCACGACCAAGGCTTACAGTACCCAGCTGATAGTATGCTACGCGCTCGCCATTCAGTTCGGAGCTGTCCGGGAGCTTATAGATGAAAAGAAATATGCGGAGTATATCGCTGAGCTAAAGACGATACCCGACAAGATAGACAGGATACTCGGAGATAAGGAAAGACTGCAGTGGTTTGCGGCAAAATATTCGAACGCCAAGGATATCTTCTTCGTGGGAAGAGGTATCGACTATGCGGCATCTCTGGAGGGAAGCCTGAAAATGAAGGAGATATCCTATATCCACTCCGAGGCATATGCCGCGGGCGAGCTGAAGCATGGTACGATAAGCCTTATCGAGGACGATATACTCGTGATAGGGGTGCTTACGCAGAATGGTCTGTATGAGAAGACCATCAGCAATATGGTGGAGTGCAAGTCAAGAGGAGCCTTTCTTATGGGTCTCACCACCTACGGACATTATGAGATAGAGGATACGGTAGACTTTGCGGTATATGTACCCAAGATAGACGAGCACTTCGCGGCATCACTTGCGGTGATACCTCTCCAGCTGCTCGGATACTATATCAGTGTAGCCAAGGGACTGGATGTCGATAAGCCAAGAAATCTCGCAAAATCCGTCACGGTGGAGTAGTCATGGTGGTATAGCTGCGTGCCGACGGGAATGAAACGCAAGATACTGTATATATTCACACTTCTTATGCTCGTGGGGGGGCTGTCATGCACCGTGACGGCATCTGTTAGGACATCATACGGCATGGAGACGGACAGCATTGGTTATCTGAATACTGTCCCCGGACAAAGCACATTATATATTAAGAAATACGATCTGACCATAAAGGGACAGGATACAGGTGAGGTCACATACTTTGTGCTCCCTTCTTATGCCGATCTGACCTTTATTTCACAGGATAATTCCGAATACAGGATATATACCGCTGACGGCAGTCTGCTCAGTGATCCCATGCTTCAGACGACGCAATCCGTGACTGTCACGGATGGAGAGGATACGGCTACAGAATGGAAGGTCGCCTTTCTGAGATCCGAGGGGATGTATACTGTATTCATAGGCCTCCATGACGCTGAGGCCGATGATATATCGAAACAGGAATATCTGGAGGCTTCCATTGAGATAAAGAACGAGGACGGTATGCTCGATCGTATCGACAAGAGCATCGGTATAAAGGCACGGGGAAATACCACATATCTTTACTCCAAAAAGAAGCCTTATGATCTGCAGCTTTCCTCAAGACAGTCACTTATGGGACTGCTGCCTGCCAAAAAGTGGACATTGCTCGCCAACTCGCTGGACGGCACGAATATGAGAAATAAGATAGCGCTTGATCTGGCAGGTGATATCGGAATGGAGTACAGCACCGATTCCAAATGGTGCGATCTGTATATAAACGGGGAATACCGCGGGAATTATCTTCTTTGCAAGGAGCCGAAGATCGGAAAAGGCAGGGTGGATATAAACGGATATCTGGTGAAACGTGATGACAGGGGAGATTCCGGATTGACGGAGCTTTATATCGGCGACGATATCTTTAAGGTGGCCGATACCACCCATGCCGACGGCGATATGCAGGATATGCTTGAGCTTCTGACCCGGGTGGATGAGGAGCTCAATGCGGACGGAGCTCCGGATATGTCGCATATAGATGTGGAATCCTTTGCCAAAAGGTATCTTTTGGAGGAGTTTGTATTAAACAGGGATGCAATGGGCCTGAGCTATTATTTTTACAAGAAAGACGGTGAGGAGAGGCTCCATGCGGGACCGTGCTGGGACTATGACAAGTCCTGCGGCAACGGAGGCTACACGGACTATACGAGGACACAAAAAGATTACAAACCGGATGCCCTGAACTGGGATCACAGGCTGTGTGAGGATGAAAGATACAAAGAGGTACTGTCAGATGTCTTTGCCGAAAATTACGGGGCATTTTATGATGTGATATCGAAAAGGATAGACGAATATGAGGATGAACTGTCAGGGGCGGTCTGTCCCGACAGACTTCTCTGGGAGAGTGAGGACGAAAAAGAGGATATGTACGACGGATATGAGAGCAGGGTACGTTATCTTAAATTCTTTTTGTACCACAGGCTGCAGCTGCTGTCTGACCTTACCGGCTATCAGGGGGACATGCCCGACATAAATGTCAGTGAGGGAGGCTGGCACACTTTGTATCTTGATCGCGGAGACGGACAGGTGAGCAGTATGACAGTGGCAGACGGAGCGCAGCTTACAGAGGAGGATCTGCCGGAGTATGATCATATGAGATATGGCGGCTGGGTCTACACAAGGAACGGGCAGAAGGCTTCACCCCTCTATCCCGTATTTGAGGATATGAGGCTGGAACTGAGGTAGTCCGGGGCAATGCCGCAAGGACACAGAGTAATGATTTTTTTTTCACAATTGCGTCACATATATATCGTATAACTGTCTTTGACAGACGTAAGAACGGCTGCAGTTCCGGTCACCGGAGCAGCCGTTTGGTATATGGGTTTTAAGGAGGATGTCATGATATACGATGATTATAACAACGAGAGGCGGACAGACGCACAGGATACCGGGTATGCGAATGTGGGTTCATCCGGTACGAATACGGCCAATGAATATGATAACGGATACGGAAACGGGAGTACCACACGGGGCGGCTATGGCAGCAGTAGCAGCAGATACAGCTACGGCAGCAGCCAGTCCAGACCTCATTACACTTCGTTTCAGGATGCGAGCTACAGGGAGCCCGTAGGAAACGACAGGGGAAGCGCAGCCAAAAAGCCTCCCAAGGGAAGCGGTAACAAGAAGTCATTCTGGAAGAAGGCCATCGCGGCAATAGTAGTGGGATTACTGCTCGGAGGCAGCGCGGCCGGAGCCTTTTACGGAGTATACAGGGCTACAGGTATGGATGATGCGGTAGCTACCATTGCGGAAGCGAAGCAGACTGCCGCTGCGGCATCGAGAGCGACCACGACAGCCGTAAAGGATACGGCTCAGGTGCAGACCACGGTAGCCACCACTGCGGCTTCAGATATCTCGGGAGTCTCAAAGGTAGTGGAGGACGTGATGCCCTCGGTAGTGGCTATCACAAACTCCGTAACGGTAAGGGGTCAGACCTGGTGGGGTCAGACCATAGAGCAGACAGGAGAGGCCGCAGGCAGCGGTATCATCGTCGGAGAGAATGACGATGAGCTGCTCATAGTCACAAACCAGCATGTCATATCGGACGCTACGACGCTTTCGGTACAGTTCGTAAACGGCAGCACTACCGAGGCAAACCTGAAGGGACAGGATGAAGCGGCGGATATCGCCGTGATAGCGGTGGCATTTGATTCACTTTCCGACAATACTCTTGATGAGATAAAGATCGCGACTCTGGGTGATTCCGATGAGCTGCAGGTGGGTGAGCAGGTAGTCGCCATCGGCAATGCCATGGGATACGGGCAGACCACTACGACAGGCATCATCAGCGCGCTTGGCAGGGAAGCGAACTTTAACAGCAGCAAGCATGAGCTGATACAGACCGATGCGGCCATAAATCCGGGTAATTCAGGAGGAGCCCTGCTCAACATGAAGGGCGAGCTGATAGGTATAAACGAGGCAAAGGCCGGTCAGGTGCTGTCGAACGGCACTATAGTAGAGGGCATGGGCTACGCGATACCCATATCATACGCAAGACCTATCATAGATGAGCTGATGAACAAGGCCACCAAGGTAAAGGCATCCGAGAACAATCAGTCATTTCTTGGCATAAGCGGTGTGGATGTGACATCGGAGGTATCAAAGACCTACGATATACCCGAAGGAGTATATGTGGCTCAGGTCGATGAAGGCTCAGCGGCAGACAATGCCGGACTCGAGAGAGGAGACGTGATCACGAAGTTTGATGATCAGACGGTTAGCTCCATGGATGATCTGAAGGGACTCATGCAGTACTATGAAGCCGGCACCAAGGTAAATCTTACTGTCAAGAAGCAGTCAGACGGCGGCTATACGGAAGAAACCATTGAGGTGACACTCGGCAGGAGACCTAAGGGACAGGCACAGTAGATCCGCACTTTCACAAGTAGTGGTTTAATGGATACTGACTGCCCTGAAGTAATGAGCGCAGACGTTGAGAAACGCCTGCGCTTGTGGTATTATCAAGTCTACTGCGATGGGCAGGTGATGATAGGAGTTTACATAACATGGAAGAAAACAACAATAATAATGCAGCAGACAACAATAATACAGATAACGACGAGAGCAAGAGCAGGAGTGAAGAGTTCTGCACCATGTGCAGACGGGGGAGCAGCATGGCAGGCAGCATGTTTCATCTTCCGGGCGGTATCAATATGTGCTCTGACTGCATGAGAAGATCTCTTGACCAGATGAACAGTCTCGGGATGGGAGACATGCTGGGCGGAAGCATACCCGGGATGCAGTTTACCGTTACCAGGGAAGAGGTCAAGCCTGTGAAGAAGGTCACGGGAGGGATGCCCGACGGCTCCACGATAGATGAGCGTACCGGAGAAGAGCAAAAGCCGGAGGATGCCCCGGAGCAGAGGGAAGACGAGAAAGCGGACGGCAATCCTCACGGGAACATATTCGGCATACCGGGTATCCAGTTCCTCAACTGGGGAGACATGGGACTCGGTCCCAGGCAGAAGCAGGTAAAGTCTGATCCCGAAGCCTTAAAGCAGCAGTTTGACCTGAAGAATATCCCTAAGCCGCATAAGCTCAAGGAGATGCTCGATGAATACGTGATAGGACAGGATGCGGCAAAAAAGGTGATCTCCGTGGCGGTATACAATCATTATAAAAGAGTGCATGCCGATCTTACGGATACGAACGATACCGAGATAGGAAAGTCCAATATCCTGATGATAGGCCGGCTGCGGCAAGACATATCTGGTGCAGACGCTTGCGAGACTGCTCAATGTGCCGCTGGCGATAGCGGATGCCACATCACTTACAGAGGCGGGCTACATAGGCGATGATATCGAGTCAGTAGTGTCAAAGCTTCTGACGGCTGCCGACAATGATGTGGAGAAGGCGGAGTGCGGCATCATCTTTGTGGATGAGATAGACAAGCTCGCAAGAAAGAAGAATGCCACCACAAGAGACGTATCCGGCGAGAGCGTACAGCAGGGTATGCTGAAGCTCCTTGAAGGAAGCGAGGTGGAGGTGCCGGTGGGGGCAGGCAGCAAGAATGCGATGGTGCCCATGGCAAAGGTAAATACCAAGAACATACTGTTCATCTGCGGCGGCGCATTTCCGGATCTCGATGATGTCATCAAGCAGAGACTGCGTAAGGAGACCTCGATAGGCTTTGACGCTGAGCTAAAGGATAAGTGGGACAAGGAAAAGAGCATACTGTCCAAGGTAACGGTAGAGGATATCAAGAAGTTCGGTATGATCCCGGAGTTTGTCGGGCGTATGCCGATCATATGCACATTGGAGGGACTTACCGAGGATGCTCTGGTAAAGATACTGAAGGAGCCGAAGAACGCTATAATAAGACAGTATACATCACTGCTTTCAATGGATGAGGTCAAGCTCACCTTTGAGGATGATGCGCTTAAAGAGATAGCGAAGAAAGCACTCGAAAAGGAGACCGGAGCGAGAGGCCTCCGTGCCGTTATAGAAGAATACATGCTTGATATCATGTATGAAGTGCCGAAGGATGAGAACATAGGCGAGGTCATCATCACCAAGGACTTCATAGAGGGAAAAGGAAGTCCGGAGATACGAATGAGGGAATTCGTGGTGCCGGGCATCGATAATGCCCGTACTTATCTTATCAAGTGAGGGAAATCTGCATGGATAACAAAGGGGCTTTCATACTGGCAGGTGTCGTAGCTCTTACGGATACGGCGGTCAAGAGCCTGATAAAGGAGCCGCCCGTAAAGAATTACGGCTTTGCCGGCAACAGCTTTGACAGTCATCCCAAAAAGGTGGCGGCTGTCAGCGCACTTCTTACCGGGGCAATGTGTGTATGCACCGCGCTTGCTCCCGAAAAGCGCAAGCTTCCCATGAGCCTGATACTCGGCGGTGCAGTCTCAAACTCCGCAGACAGACTCATCCGCGGTTATGTCGTTGATTATATCCCTATGGGTAAAAGAATATACGGAAACATATCCGATCTTGCGATCTTTATCGGTACAGCCGCGGGAAGCCTGCTGTACATAACGGAAAGCGGTCAGATGATATAGTCTCCTCCGAGTCTTGCGTTTTCCTCGTCTGCGAGATCCTGAAGGGTGGTACTGTCGAGTACTCCGTTTATAGCTTCATTCAGCTTGCGCCATACCGAGAGACATGATTCGCTTTCGGATACAGGCTCCAATGAACCCTCTGTAGTGCGGAGTATATCTCCGACGGTATATTCCGAGGGATCCCTTGCCAGACGGTATCCACCCTGGGCTCCGCGGATGGAGCGTACATACCCTGCTTTATTGAGCATGGATATGATCTGCTCCAGATATTTCTCGGATATTTCCTGCCTTTCGGCTATTTTCTTTACATTTATATTCTCGCCGGTGTTGTGTATCGCGAGGTCGAGCATTACCTGTATAGCATAGGTGCCTTTTGTTGAGATTTTCATGAGTGGCTCCTTTGTGGTATATTATTTATGTTATATTATAGAAATTAATCTCTACTATGTCAATAGGAGATACGGAGTTTAGATAAATGCTTTTCACAGAGGTAACCTTTGCCTTTTTCCTGCCGATAATCTTCATACTGTATTGGGCAGTTCCCAAAAAGCAGCGTTGGATAGTGCTTTTGGCAGCGGACATCTTTTTTTATATGTACGGCGGTCCGTTATTTATCCTGCTGCTTATCGGGATAGCACTGGTGACATGGGGGAGCGGCCGGTGCATCGAAACGGGCAGGAGCCGGGACAGCACCGGCGTTGAGTCTGCGCAGAGTGCAAACTCAGGAGAGACTGAATATCGCGGGCGCACTGTGAGCGCAAACTCGAGTCATATTTTTTATCTGATTGCTCCGGTGGTTATTGTCGTGGGGCTGCTCGCTCTCTTTAAATACGCTGATTTCGCGATAGGTACGGTAGCGGGTATCTGCAGAGCCTTTTCAATAGGCTTTACTCCTTCGGCACTAAAGCTTGCGATGCCGCTTGGCATATCCTTTTACAGCTTTGCGGCGATAGGCTATGTGGCTGATGTATATAGAGGAAAGATAAGTGCCGAAAGGAATTTCTTCAGGTATTTTACCTTTGTAGCCTTTTTCCCGACTGTCCTGTCAGGTCCGATAAACCGCGCAGAGGATATTATGCCTCAGATAAACGATCCGGCGGACTTTGACGCAGACGCTGCATCGGAGGGGCTCAGACAGATGCTCTGGGGCTTTTTCAAAAAACTGATCATAGCTGACATGCTTACAAGGTATGTAGATCCGGTCTTTGATAACTGCGAGTATTTTATCGGTCTGACGCTCATAATGGCTACGGTGTTATACACGTTCCAGATATATTGCGATTTCTCGGGGTATTCGGACATAGCCATAGGAACGGCAAAGCTTTTGGGTATACAGGTAAAGGATAATTTCAGGAGTCCGTATTTTTCAAGGAGCGTGAAGGAATTCTGGAGCAGGTGGCATATCTCTCTGTCCGGATGGTTCAGAGACTATGTATATATTCCTCTCGGCGGCAGCAGAGTGGGAGAGGCAAGACATGACCTTAATCTCATGCTTACCATGCTGCTATCCGGACTATGGCACGGAGCCGACTGGTCCTTTGTGATATGGGGCGGACTGCACGGCATATATCAGGTAACAGAGGATTTTTGTCATAAGCATCTGTCCAAAAAAGAAAACCGGGATAAGAAAGAAAGAGATATCAAACGCAGTGCGCCATGGAATATAGGACACGGGATACTCACCTTTGCCCTTGTATCCTTCGCATGGAGCTTTTTCAGAGCAAACAATACCTCTGACGCGGTCTATATAGCGCTGCATATGCCGAGAGGACTCAGGCATATCGCTGACTCATATATAATGATGCTCAACAATATGGGGCTTGATGCACTGAAGCTTACCGGCATCGCTGTGCTGATAGTGATACTCATGGCGGTGGATTTCATAGGGCTTAAGCATAATGTATTTGCGCTGTACGGCAAGCTGCCGCTTGCAGTAAGATGGACAGTATATATCGGGCTTACGGTTTACATAATTATAGTAACACTTAACGGCGGGCAGCATCAGGAATTCATATATTTTAGATTTTAGTGATAAAGCCCGGTCTCCATGCCGGGCATCGGACCTTGCTTGCAAGGTCAGATGTACCGGCATGAGAGACGCTAACATGAATGAGGAAGAAGGGCGATAGCCCGAATTCCGAATGCATGTAGGCGGCCGGAAGTGCGAAGCACGAAGGCCGGCGGAGGGGCTTTAAGGCATATGTTTTTGCGACCTTTGTTATCGGCTCTTGTGAGTCATATAGCTTTTGTTGCTTAGTAACTGCGTTTCTATAGCACTAAGAAAGTACATTATAAGTATATATCAAGTTACGGGGACGGCTT
>CAJOME010000128.1 GCA_905235585.1 uncultured Lachnospiraceae bacterium
AAGAATATCAAGGGCAATACTCTTACAAACTTTGATGTCTATGATGACAATATCCGCGTGAAGCAGAACAAGCTGGCAGAGATGGAGAGCGAGATGCAGATCGCGATGGACAGGCACGAGTTTATCATGTATCTGCAGCCCAAGGTGGCTCTTAAGACCGGGACGATATGCGGAGCGGAGGCGCTTGTGAGATGGATGCATCCCACCAAGGGGCTCAGGATGCCGGGAGATTTCCTTCCTCTGTTTGAATCGAACGGATTTATCAAGCAGATAGATGAGTTCATGTGGGAGGAGAGTACAAAGTATCTCGGAAGACTCGCAGAGCTTGGCATAGACATACCGGTCTCAGTCAATATATCGAGACTCCATATAGGCAATACGGATCTTGTTAATAAGCTGACGGGACTTGTCGATAAATATCAGATAGATCCCGGCAGGCTTGAGCTCGAGATTACCGAGACTCTCTTTACCGAAGATACCAAGTCACTGTATGCTGTAATGGCTGCTCTTAAGGAAAAGGGCTTTACGATAGAGATGGATGATTTCGGATCGGGCTATTCTTCTCTTAACATGCTGAAGGATGCTCCGGTAGATGTCATAAAGATAGACAGATTTTTCATAGATGAGGTCTTAGACACCACCAGAGGCAAGATAATAGTCGCCAATTCGATAAAGATGTCCAAGGAGCTTGGCATGAGGGTCATAGCCGAGGGAGTGGAGACAAGGGAGCAGGTAGAGTTTTTGAGAGACGAAGGATGCGATATAGCTCAGGGTTATTATTATTCTAAGCCCATACCTACTGATGAGTTTGAGAAGCTTTTAAGCTCGGGAGGAACTTTCACATGATCTTTGTGCGTCAGGAGAATCTTAAGATAGGCATGAGACTTGCAAAGCCCATTTATAACAGAAAGGGCGTGTTGCTGTATGAGAGGGACTCCAAGCTGACCAGTCAGGGTATAGAGAGTGTGAAGAACTTCGGTATCATAGGTCTGTATATACTTGAGCCCGCAGAGCCGGTTCCGCCGATGACAGAGGATGATGTGGAGTTTGAGAGGTTCCAGATGGTGACGAGCTTCGCTATAGAAGACGAGCTGAAGGAGCTTCATGACAAGGGACGGATTAAGAATATCGCCAATCTCGCGGCTTCCGTGATAAAGGGATACGGCAGGCTTGATCACAAGATTAATTTCGTGCAGAGCTTAAGGAGCAAGGAAGATGAGATAGCGAAGCATTCGCTGAATGTTGCCATGCTCAGCGCTATGGTCACACATAAGCTTAATGTCAAGCTGTCAGATCAGAATGAGACTGTGACTGCTGCGCTGGTACATGGTGTGGGAAGGCTTGATGTACCTGATGAGATAAGAAAAAAAGACGAAAAGTCTGACGATGATATGAAGATCATATATGAGTGCAAGAAGCGCGGTGAGAGTATAATCGATGCCGCATTTCTTTCCACACCTGCCATAGGACGCATAGTATCGCAGTCGACAAGGATGCTGAATGCGTTTCATAAGGGTGAGGAGTATAATATAAAAAAGACGGTTGTGGGCGCAAAGGTGCTTGCGCTTGCGCGCATATTTGACAACATGACCGCTATGAGCGATGTCGGAGAGCCCAGCTCCGAGGTCTCCGCTATCAGGTTCCTGATGGAGCATGACGATTTCTTTGATCCGGATATGATCCGGGCTCTTATCGACAGTATCAATCTGCTCACGCCGGGTACCAGTGTCGAGCTTACCAATGGTGACAAGGGGCTTGTCATCACCGAGAACAAATCTAATATCCTTGAACCTATCATTCTTTCTTTTGCCGACAATACCATCATTGATCTCGGGCAGAAGATGATATATGGTGATATTGCCATCAAGGATATCATGAAGACGATGGACAATCGTAATGTCATTGACAGGGATGCGCTCAAGCGCGCGGGTATCAATCTCTGATCTGAGTATTTCCTGCAGCCTGCGACTCTCGGGTACATCCATGTACCCTCGTTCCTGATATCGAGCACTTTCCAAGACCCACCACGACTTGTGATGCCATTCGCGCTCAGCGCAGCAAGTGCGCAGAGCTGTCTGAACAGTAACGTTCGTATTATTCAATTCAAGGTAACTCATCAACGATCTCAAAATAACTAAATATTCAAGGAGGTAGCATTATGTACAGTTCAGTGAAGACACTCGCACTGTCGGGTCTTGTCGGCACGGAGATAAACGTCGAAGCCGATATGTCTGACGGTCTGCCTGTGTTTGAAATGGTCGGATTTCTCGGAGGAGAGGTAAAGGAGGCGCGGGAGAGAGTGAGGACCGCATTAAAGAATAACGGCATTACACTCCCGCCCAAAAGGATCACGGTAAACCTGTCACCGGCTGATATAAGGAAGACAGGCACTTCTTATGATCTTGCTGTCGCGGTATCACTTCTGAAGCTGCTCGGAGAGATACCGCCCGATGCAGCTGACGGGATGATGGTGATAGGAGAGCTGGGGCTGTCCGGAAAAGTGCATGCTGTCAGCGGAGTATTGCCCATGGTGATACAGGCAAAGGAGATCGGCATAAAGAAATGTATGGTGTCGGCTGACAACTATACCGAGGCAGATGCGGTGGATGGTATGGAGATAATAGGAGTCGACTCAATAGATGAAATGATAGCTTTTTTTAAGGGAGAGGTGACGGGTCTCGTGCGTGAGAGAAAAAACATCTGCATATCCGGCAGAGGGTATGATGTGGATTTCTCGGAGATAAACGGGCAGGAAACATGCAAGAGAGCTATGGAGATAGCTGCGGCAGGCATGCACAACATATTGCTCATAGGACCACCGGGTGCAGGCAAGACCATGCTTGCGAAAAGACTGCCGACCATACTGCCTGCCCCGGATCACGGTGAGTGTATGGAGATCACAAAGATATACAGTGTCGCAGGTCTTTTGGAAAACGGACAGGGTCTTATAACTACAAGGCCGTTCGTAAATCCACATCATACGATATCACAGGTAGCTCTTGCGGGTGGAGGAGGGATACCCAGGCCGGGAGCCTGTACGCTCGCTCACAGAGGGGTACTTTTTCTGGATGAGCTCCCGGAGTTTTCACATAACGCGCTGGAGATCCTGCGGCAGCCTCTTGAGGACAGAGAGATAAATATACAGCGAGCGCAGGCAGCATGTACCTATCCGGCTGATTTTCTGCTGTGTGCCGCGATGAATCCATGCAGGTGCGGCTACTATCCTGACAGAAACAAATGTCGTTGTACGGACAATGACGTGAGAAAATATCTCGGAAGGATATCGGGACCGCTTTTGGACAGGATAGATATATGTGCCGAAGCGTCTGAGGTCGATTACAAAAGTCTTAAAAAAAGCAGGGATAACGAGAATTCGGAAACAATACGTAAACGCGTAGAAAGAGCTGCAGAAATACAGCATGAGCGATATGCAGATACGAGTATAAGGTTTAACTCTGAAATAAGTGTAAAAGATATCGAAAGATACTGTCATCTGGGAGCAGCGGAGGAAAAGATGATGAAAAAAGCATTTGACAGCATGAAGCTATCAGCCAGAGCTTTTCACAGGCTGCTGAGAGTATCAAGGACGATAGCCGATCTGGACGGAAGTACGGATATTAAGGTCAATCATCTTTCGGAAGCGATAGGCTTCAGAAGCATAGACGGGAGGTACTGGAATGGCTGAGGAAAGATATATTGCAAGGTTTGAGGATGACTTTCCGGCAAGGCTGCGCTTTATACCCGGCTGTCCGTCGGGGATATATGTGAAAGGAAAGCTGCCTGATCCTGAGAGGAAAACAGTGGCGATAGTCGGGTCAAGAGCCTGCTCTCATTACGGGTGCATTATGGCGGAGTACTTTGCGTCGCATCTTGCATCGGTTGGGGTACAGATTGTCAGCGGTATGGCCAGAGGTATAGACGGGATAGCCCAGAGAGCGGCACTTGATGCGGGCGGAGTGAGCTATGGCGTGCTTGGCTTTGGTCTGGATGTGGTATATCCGAAGGAGAATAAGGAGCTGTTTGATATGATAACGGAACGCGGTGGGCTGATCACGGAGCATCCGAGCGGGACACAGCCTGTAAAGGCTTTTTTCGCATCGAGAAACCGGATCATATCAGGGCTGTGTGATCTGCTACTTGTAATAGAAGCAAGGCTTCAGTCCGGCACCTCCATTACTGTATCCAATGCGCTGGAGCAGGGGAGAGATGTCTTTGCGGTGCCGGGTCGGCTGACAGATCCGCTCTCTGCCGGGTGTAACAAGCTGATATCCGAAGGTGCGGGGATAGCAAGGACTCCTGATGACATCTTAAGGGCACTGGGGCTTTCTTATGAAAAACCTGTGGTCGCCAAAAGAAGAAGCCGCGACGGCACCTTCACAGTCATAAAGCCTGCTCCGGCAGAGCTTACCGAAAAAGAAAAGCTTGTCTATGAATGTCTTGATCTGTATCCCAAAGGGCTGAACGAACTGGTACGTCAGACCCGTCTCTCCGTCTCGGAGCTACTCGAGGTTCTTATATCACTTTCCATCAAGGGTGTGGCAAAAGAGTGCGCTAAGCATAATTACATACGCTTATTTTGAAATCGCTGATACCTGCATCATATTAATCTGATGACGGCATTACAGAAGTATCATCTATTGTTGCTTTAGTACAAAGGAGGAATATCCCATGAACATTATCGTAAAACTGAAGAAGCTGGTGCTGAGAAGGAATCATAAGGACAGCCTTTTCTGCAATCTGTTTTCCGATAAGGAAAACGCACTTTCACTGTACAATGCCATAAACGGCACGGACTATCATAATCCTGATGATATGAGCATAGTGACAATGAAGGATGTGATCTTCCTTCACCAGAAGAATGATGTCTCAGTGCTGTTTGACAGCAGACTTACTCTGTGGGAGCATCAGTCGACGCTCAACAGGAACATGCCCCTTCGCGGACTGATGTATTATGCCAGAAATATGGAGAGTATACTGGATGATGATCAGCGCAGACTGCTGTACGGCAGGTCAATTGTAA
>CAJOME010000129.1 GCA_905235585.1 uncultured Lachnospiraceae bacterium
ATCGACCTCATAATCCTTTATGATATCAAGCACAAACCGCGCTTCTTCTCTGGCCTCCTCTTCATTCACGGCCTGAGTGACAAAGTAGACGCCGGTATCCGCCCCGATCTTTTTTGCTCCGATAAGGTTCGCGGATACCTGCTCGTCAGCCACGAGCCTGCCTGAGCCGTAGCCCCTGATCCCTGCGCGTACAAATACGAAATCAGGCTTGCCCTCTATCTCGTTTAAGACATCCCAGTCCACAGGTCCGTTGTGCTGGGAGACATCTATGCCGTAGGAGGTGACTACGCTTTCATCCTCATAGCTTATGATACCGTCAGAAGAAAGCGATATCATGCTGTTGTCATATGTATAGGGTCTTAGGTTCGGATCTATCTCCACGAAGTGAAATCTCCCCTCGTCCGCAAGCACGAACTGCTGCGGGAAGAGCTGCTTGAGCGTGAAGAGAAAGGTCTTGCCCTGCTCGGCGTATGAGCGGATCTCGGTAAGTGTGGCTTCATTTGATGAAGTCCCCGCCGCAGGTGCAGCCACCATCACAGAGTCTTCGGGTATACCCATCGTATCGGCACTGACCGCACCGGCCTCCGGCTGTCCCGTCGCGACCTGCATGGACTCATACCTGCTCTTCAACGCATTGTTCTCACGGTTTATCCTTATATTGCGTACTACGAGAAGTCCGCAAAATATGAGTAGGAGCACATCGACTACTGCCAGCCCGTGCGCCAGACTTTTGAGCTTCCTCACACGCTTGTCCGGTCTGCCGCTGCGCTCCAGCCTTTCTTCAGTTTCCAAGCCCATACCTGCCAACTGACTTACTTCGCTTTACGCGAGTGCGCACTCGCCTTTCTTAAGTCTATCTTGTCAAGATGCCAGAGCTCATCCACGTATTCTCTTATAGTCCTGTCGGATGAGAACTTGCCGGAAGCCGCGATATTGAGTATCGCCTTGCGCGCCCATTCCTTCTCTTTCCTGTAGCATTCGCCGACTCTCTCCTGAGCCTCGGCATAGCTGCGGAAATCCTTGAGGATGAAATAGGTGTCAGCCTTTGATGTGGACTGGGTATTGAGCAGCGAGTTGTAGATATCCCTGAAGAGCTCCGGATCGTCCTTTGAATAAAATCCGTTTATGAGCTGCATCAGCACATCTCTTACATCCTGATCGCTGTTAAAGATATCCATCGGATTGTAGCCGCCGTTATTCTCGTAGTTTATGACCTCGTCGGAGGACATACCGAAGATGAACATATTGTCCTCTCCGACTTCCTCCGCCATCTCCACGTTCGCTCCATCCATAGTACCTATGGTGAGTGCACCGTTAAGCATGAACTTCATGTTGCCGGTGCCCGAGGCCTCCTTGGATGCCGTGGAGATCTGTTCGGATACATCGGCTGCAGCAAATATGATCTCGGCATTGGATACCCTGTAGTCCTCGATGAATACCACCTTGATCCTGCCGTTTATCGATGCATCATTATTCACCACATCAGCCACGTTGTTGATGAGCTTTATCGTAAGCTTCGCGATCTTATAGCCCGCTGCTGCCTTTGCGCCGAAGATGAACGTCCGCGGCGTAAATTCCATAGAGGGGTTCGCCTTTATCTTATTGTAGAGATACATCACGTGCAGGATGTTAAGGAGCTGTCTCTTGTACTCATGCAGCCTCTTTACCTGTACGTCATAGATGGATCTCGGGTCTATCTCTATGCCGTTGTGCTCAAGGATGTACTTTGCGAGTCTCTCCTTGTTCTTATACTTGATATTCATGAACTCCTTCTGAGCCTTCTTATCATCGGCGTAGACCTCCATGCCCTTTATGGCTGCAAGATCGGTGATCCAGTCGGGACCGATATGATCCGTGATCCAGTCGGCAAGGAGCGGATCACCGTGAAGCAGGAATCTCCTCTGAGTGATGCCGTTCGTCTTGTTGTTGAACTTGTCGGGATACATATCATAGAAGTCCTTGAGCTCCTGCTTCTTGAGTATCTCTGTATGAAGCCTTGCGACACCGTTTACCGAGAAGCCGGCGCAGATAGCGAGGTTTGCCATACGTACCTGACCGTCGTATACGATGGCCATGTTTCTGATCTTATCCTGATCTCCGGGATACTTCTCCGAGATCTGCAGGCAGAGGCGGCGGTTGATCTCCTCCACTATCTGGTATATACGGGGCAGAAGCCTCGAGAAGAGCTCCAGAGGCCACTTCTCCAGTGCCTCGCTCATGATCGTATGATTCGTATATGCGCAGGTCCTGGTCGTGACTGCCCATGCCTCATCCCAAGTGAGTCCCTGCTCGTCCATGAGTATCCTCATGAGCTCGGGTACCGCTACCGTAGGGTGTGTATCGTTGAGCTGGAAGACGTTTTTGTCCGCAAACTTTCTGATATCGTCATGCTTCCTCATGTACTTCGCCACGGCCTCCTGTACCGATGCCGATATGAAGAAGTACTGCTGCTTGAGCCTCAGCTCCTTACCTGCGTAATGGTTATCGTTGGGATAGAGTACCTCGACGATATTGCGCGCGAGATTGTCCTGCTCTACCGCCTTATGGTAGTCACCTTTATCAAAGGAATCGAGCTCAAAGCACTCTACGGGCTCCGCATCCCAGATACGGAGAGTGTTCACGATACCATTGCCGTAGCCGGCTATAGGCATATCATAGGGTATGGCATTTACCGACTGATAGCCCTCCTGTATGAACTTATTGCGTCCCTTTTCGTCGGTCTCGACTCTCACATAGCCGCCGAACCTGACTTCCTTCTTGTATTCATGACGACGGAGCTCGAAAGGATTGCCGTCTCTGAGCCAGTCATCGGGGATCTCCATCTGATATCCGTCCTTGATCCTCTGCTTGAACATACCGTACCTGTATCTGATACCACAGCCGTACGCAGGGTATCCGAGAGTGGCGAGCGAATCAAGGAAGCATGCGGCCAGTCTGCCGAGTCCGCCGTTTCCGAGCGCAGCATCGGGCTCCTGATCCTCTACCGCGTTGAGATCTACATCAAGCTCCTTGAGGGCTTTTTTCACCTCCTTATATTCGCAGAGGTTAATGAGAGTGTTGCCGAGGGCGCGTCCCATAAGGAACTCCATCGACATATAATAAACAGTCTTGGGATCCTGGGCATCCATCGCCTTCTGGGTTTTCATCCAATTGTCTATGATAGTATCCTTTACGGCGTAGCAGACTGCCTGAAAGACCTGCTGTGGTGTGGCCTCCTGCAGGGTCTTCCTGTAAAGCACCTTGACCTGCTCCCTGACTTCTTTTTTGAATGCTTCCTTATCGAAGCTGCTGTTCATGTTTATCATATGTCTCCTTTCGTATGATCACTATATGTTGTGTCTACATGACTCATAAGAGCCGATCAGTATCTGTCATGTAATTATATGACCTTCACGCCAAGCGTGACATGCTCTCCGTTGATGTCCCACTCTTTGGTGTAGCCGTCTACCGAGCCGCTCAATATGTCTGATGCCATGACCTCCTTTAAGACAAAGTCGCGGTTCGCCCTGAGATAATCCGCAAGTCTGTCATTACCCTCGGAATAGACCGTGATCCTGTCCATGACCTCAAAGCCGGCCTCTTTTCTCATGGTCTGTATCTTGGATATCAGCTCTCTCACGAAGCCCTCCTCGATGAGCCCTGGTGTGAGGTTAGTGTCAAGGACTACGGTGATGCCGCCGTCAGCCTGCTCCACAAAGCCCTCTTTGGATGCCATCTCTATGAGGAGATCGTCCTTGCCGAGCACTATCTCAGTGCCGTCCACGTCAAACCTTATATCCTCTCCGGCATTGAGTCTGTCCATGGCCTCATTGCCGTCGATCTTTGCAAGATAGTCCCTGATACCCTGCAGCTGCTTGCCGTATCTGGGTCCCACGGTGCGAAGCTGCGGCTTGAAGGTGTAGGTCGTATAGCTCCTTACATCATCCGAAAACTCCACGCTTTTGACGTTGAGCTCATCCGCCACGATATCCGTATAAAACTCCGAAAGCTGGTCTTCAGCCTTTACATACATCTTTGCTATAGGCTGACGGTTCTTGATATTTACCGCATTTCTTGCGGCACGTCCGAGCACGACTATATCGAGCACCTCCTCCATGTCCTTCTCGAGCTGCTCATCGACCAGGCTCTCATCGCAGACCGGATAATCAAGGAGATGTATCGACTCGGGCTGTGAAGGATCTACCGAGAGTACAAGGTTCTGATATATCTCTTCTGTCATAAAGGGTATCATAGGCGCCGCTGCCTTGCATATCGTGAGCAGGCAGGTATAGAGCGTCATGTAGGCATTTATCTTATCCTGCTCCATGCCGGGTGCCCAGAATCTTTCTCTCGAGCGTCGTACATACCAGTTGCTCATGTCGTCCACAAACTCCTGCAGACACTTTGCAGCCTCGGTTATCTTATAGCTTTCAAGGCAGGCATCGGTCTGCTTCACGCATGAGTTCAGTCTGGACAGTATCCATTTATCCATGACCGGCAGCTTGTCCGTCTCAAGGGTATACTTTGAAGCGTCAAAGCTGTCTATATTTGCATAGAGCACGAAGAAGGCATAGGTGTTCCATAAAGTACCCATGAACTTCCTCTGACATTCCTGTACCGCCTTGTCATGGAAGCGGTTCGGAAGCCACGGCGCGGAGTTGATATAGAAATACCATCTGATCGCGTCCGCTCCGAAGGTATCTAGTGCCTCAAATGGATCTACCGCGTTGCCCTTGGATTTACTCATCTTGTTGCCGTCCTCATCGAGCACGAGCCCCAGCACGATGACATTCTCATATGCCGGTCTGTCAAAGAGCAGGGTCGACTCCGCGTGAAGCGAATAGAACCAGCCTCTGGTCTGATCGACTGCCTCTGATATGAAGGCTGCCGGGAACTGCTGCTCAAAGAGTTCTTTATTCTCAAACGGATAATGATGCTGTGCAAAAGGCATTGCACCGGAATCGAACCAGCAATCAATTACTTCCGGCACACGTCTCATGGTCTTTCCACAGTCCGGGCAGGTGAA
>CAJOME010000130.1 GCA_905235585.1 uncultured Lachnospiraceae bacterium
GGTTTACAGACTTGTCGATATCATAAACGATGAAAATGACGAGCTGGATATCAGAGGTATCGCTCATAAGGGCTTATTTACTGCTGTGACGGATTTTAAGAGCTATTACGATGCGAATCTTGAGCTGCTTGATTTCGACAAAACCAGGGAGCTCTTTACCAATGAATGGCCGATATATACCGTGACTACAGATTCCTGCCCTGTGAGATATGTAAAGGGTTCAAAGGTAAGGAATTCCATGGTCGCAAACGGTTGTGTGATAGAGGGACTGGTGGAAAGCAGCGTAATCGGCAGAGGCGTGGAGATAAAGAAAGGCGCTTCCGTCAAGAACTGCGTGATACTCGGACATTCTGTCATCGGAGAGGGAGTGAAGCTTGAGGGACAGGTCATAGATAAGTGGGCGAGGATCATCAATGCCAAGGAAGTGGTGGCACCCATGGACAATCCCGGCTACGTCACAAGAGGAGATACGCTGTAACCGACAATACCCATGTAATATCAAAGATCATAGTAAGAGCTGCTGTAAATCACCACAGCAGCTCTTATAAGTTTAATGCTCATCACATAGCTTTACTTCTGTCTGGTTTTCCTTAAACTTAAACCATGGGGCAGCCTGCCTGCCGGTGAGCTCTCACCGAATAATGCTGAGGCTATGGCATCCCCCATTTCGTATCGTGGAAGGTATTACTGATACCGTCAGGTGCGAGCAGTCTGTCGAGATGTCCTAAAAGCACCTCCTCCGAATAGATCACCCTGCCGTCCATGCCGCACTTTTTGCCACCGTCTACATTATCCTGTCTGTCATCAAAGAAAAGGCACTCTTCCGGCTTCAATCCGTATTTCCCAAACAGATCCTCATATATTTCCTTATAAGGTTTCAGATGATGCACCTCATAAGACACTATACGACCGTCCATGTCATCATGAAACGGCAGTCCCCCGGTATGTATACTGAACATTCTGTGTGAATAGTTGGACAGGATATAAAGTCTGTATCCGGCAAGCTTCAGCTCATGCACCTTTTCCCACACCCTGGGTCTGTGTATGGGCATACGCTCAAGATGACCCAGCACATACCGGATATGCTTTTCATCTTCGGGATATTTGACCACGTAGTCCTCTATGATATCGTCAAACGGTCTGATTCCTATATCAAATTCAAGCCAGAGCGGATCGTTAAAAAGTCTTTTGGCAAACGCGTTTGCCTCTGTATCATCAGGCTGCGTCTCCTTTATCAGATCGAGCCATCTGTATGAAAGCAGCACTCCGCCTACATCAAAGATTATATTCTTATATCTCATGTGACAACTCACCTCTCAAACGGATAGGGGTATTATAACATAGCAGCAGGTTACTGTTCACTGTTCACACCTTTCAGGTGCAGAGAAAAAAGTTTCTTTATGGCATATTTTGATGTATAATTCACGGAGTGTGTAATGATTCAGGAGGATTAAATGAAAAAGCAATATATGGGAAGGATAGCCTGCCTGCTGACGATTGTCATATCAGTGACCTGCCTTGCGGGATGCGGCTCAAAGGAAGCAGACTCACTTGATACGGTAGATCCGTTTGAGTACGTGACCCTTGGGGATTACGAAGGACTGAAGATCGACGCAATAGATACTACCGTCAGCGAGGGTGATATACAGGCAAATATAGACAATGTACTGAAGGCGAAGGCTGAGGCCACGGAAGTGACCGGAAGAGCCGCAAAGCTCGGAGACACGGTAAATATTGACTATATTGGGACAGAGAACGGTGTTCCTTTTGACGGCGGTACCGGCAGCTACGATCTGGAGCTCGGTTCGGGAAGCTTCATACCCGGATTTGAAGAAGGGGTCGTAGGTATGAAAAAGGGCGATACAAAAGTGCTCGAGCTCACATTTCCGGAGGATTATCACAGCACGGACCTTGCAGGAAAGGCAGTGGAGTTTGAGGTCACTGTCAACTCCATATCAGAGAATGTGCTGCCGGAGCTCACAGACGAGTTTATAAAAGGACTCGATACGGATGCCACTACCATAGATGAATACAGGGAGAGCATAAGGGCTGCGCTCACAGAGCAGAAGGAAGCCTCAGCAAAGGCAACTATCCAGTCAAAGCTTTTGCAGATGGCGGTTGAAAATGCAGAATTTGACGAGGACAAATTGCCGGAATGGCTTGTTTCCCAGAATGCGACCGATTACAGAGAGAGTACAGAGGCTATGGTAGCCCAGTATGGGGTGGATTTCGCTTCGTATCTGGAGCAGACGGGCAAGACAGTGGAAGAGTTCGATACCGAAGCAAGGGAATATGCCAGGGAAATATCCGGAAGTCAGCTGGTCGTCCTTGCCATAGCAAAGCAGCAGGGTCTGTCCGTCGCAGATAAGGATATGGAGGATTACTATGTCGAATATGCGGCAAATTACGGGGCAAGCGTTGATATGATCAAGAATGCCATTCCGAAGGATGATCTGAAGAATTATCTCCTTCAGCAAAAGGTCATGGATTATCTTTACAGCGAAGCAATATTTAATAAATAATACGGGGAGAATAAGATGGACTTGATTGAGATAAGGACACTGTACAGGCATACGGCTGATTACGTTGACAGGGAGATACAGGTAGGAGGCTGGGTCAGATCCAACAGGGATTCAAAGACATTCGGTTTTCTCGTGCTTGCGGACGGTACGTATTTTAATACGCTACAGGTAGTATACAGTGACGGGTTGGCAAACTTTGCAGAGACAGCAAAGATAAACGTGGGCACGGCAGTTATAGCAAAGGGAAAGCTCGTCGCCACACCCGATGCCAAGCAGCCGTTTGAGCTGCAGGCCTCTGACGTGGTGATCGAGGGGGCGGCAGGCCCGGATTATCCCTTACAGAAAAAGAGGCACACCCTTGAGTATCTGCGTACCATGACACATTTAAGACCCAGGACCAACACCTTCCAGGCTGTGTTCCGGGTGAGATCCCTTGTGGCTTATGCCATCCACAGATTCTTTCAGGAGAGGGATTTTGTTTATGTTCATACACCTATCATCACAGGCTCCGACGCGGAGGGTGCCGGAGAGATGTTTCAGGTGACTACTCTGCCTCTTGCGGATATACCGAGGGGAGATGATGGTGAGCCGGACTATACCAAGGATTTCTTTAATAAACCCACCAATCTTACGGTGTCCGGACAGCTGAACGGAGAGACCTTTGCCTGCGCTTTCAAGAATATCTACACCTTCGGGCCTACCTTCAGAGCGGAGAATTCAAATACCACAAGGCATGCCGCAGAGTTTTGGATGATAGAGCCGGAGATAGCCTTTGCCGACCTTGAGGATGACATGGAGCTCGCAGAGGACATGATCAAATACATAATAAACTATGTGCTTGAGAATGCTCCTGAAGAGATGAACTTCTTTAATTCGTTTATAGATAAAGGTCTGATAGACAGGCTGCATCATGTGGTGGATTCCGATTTCGGAAGAGTGACATACACGGAAGCGATAGACATACTCAAGGAGCACAACGACGATTTCCAGTATAAGGTCGAGTGGGGTGCCGATCTCCAGACTGAGCATGAAAGATATCTTACCGAGCAGGTCTACAAGAGACCGGTATTTGTCACGGATTATCCTAAGGACATCAAGGCTTTCTATATGAAGCAGAATCCTGACGGCAAGACCGTGGCGGCTATGGACTGCCTCGTACCGGGTATAGGAGAGATCATAGGAGGTTCGCAGCGTGAGGAAGACTACGACAAGCTGCTGGGTCGCATGAAGGAGCTTGGCATGGAGGAGTCTCAGTACGACTTCTATCTTGACCTCAGAAAGTACGGCACGGTGCGTCATGCCGGATTCGGTCTCGGATTTGAGCGCGCGGTGATGTATATCACGGGAATGGAGAATATCCGTGATGTGCTGCCTTTCCCGCGTACGGTAAATAACTGCGATATATAATTAAGGAGCATATTTGAAGAAGATCGCTTCAGATTTTATAACTTTCATACTGACATTTCTGTTCCTGACGCTGATACTGCCTACGGCGGTATCTGCCACATCCAAGACAGATCTGAAAAAGGATGCCGATGCCAACCAAAAGAAGCTGGATGCTGCAAATGAGGAAATAAGCAGCATTGCTACGGAAAAGGCAAGCATGGAGGCAGAGCTTGAGCAGGCGCAGAGCCAGCTGGTGCAGCTGCTTGCGGAAGTGGATATACTTAAATCCGACATAGACAAAAAGAATGCCGAGATAGATCAGGCTCAGGCTGATTACGATGCGGCAAAGCTTACCGAAGAGCGGCAGTACAATACCATGCGTGCCCGTATCAAGTATATGTATGAGAACGGCAGCAGCTCATCTACCGAGTATCTGGATATACTGCTGCACTCCAACAGCCTGTCGGATGCCATAAACAAAGCGGCCTATGCCTCGAAGCTCTACGAATATGACAGGACTCTGCTGATGAATTACATGGATGCAAAGGATGCGGTTGCAGAGAGAAAAAAGGCATTGGAGGAGGATCTGTCGGAGCTGGAAGAGGTACAGGAGGATCTGGAGACCAGGGAGGAAGAGCTCAATGCCACGATTGCCGAGCAGCGATCCACCGTAGAGAACTTCAGCTCCAGACTTGCTGCGGCAAAGAGCGAGGCCAAGGCATATCAGAAGAAAATAGAAGAAGATAATGCGAAGATAGCAAAGATCGTTGCCGCGGAAAAGGAGGCAGCGAGAAAGAAAGCCGAAGAAGAGGCACGGAAAAAGAAGGAGGCTGAAGAGGCGGCCAGAAAGGCAGCCGAAAAGTCAAACAGCGAAAGCTCCTCATCGGATCCGGAGAGCAGTTCGAAAAAGTCAGGCTCCGGTGCTCAGTCCGAGGGTGAAAAGGTGTCGGGCGGTACGGGTTCTCAGATAGCGGCATACGCGCAGCAGTTTATAGGTAATCCGTATGTGGCGGGCGGTACAAGTCTGGTCAACGGATGCGACTGCTCGGGCTTCGTAT
>CAJOME010000131.1 GCA_905235585.1 uncultured Lachnospiraceae bacterium
GTAATGCGATCAGAATGTGTTTGGATTCTTCCTTAACCTGTCCACAGTCTCCCACGGTACTTCAAGGGTATTGTAACTATCATCCTTCCCGTAGACACTCTTTGGGTACTTGCAGATCCCTTTCCCTGTTTGGAGATCTCCCCAATATCTCACCATTTTTATTATCGATGATCTCCCAGAGATTAAGCGGGTCAGCCTCGATCATGCCTCCGGATATACCATCAAGTTCCTCATCAGTAAGCTTCTTCTCATCAGCCATGTCCGTACCTCCTTAATATGATTAATCAGCTGTTGTATAGACTTCTGTATAAATTGATACGATAAAATCAATAAAATGGCAAATATATTTTTACGTGATGTCCACACCGCCTCTTCTGTCGAGGTCCATCTGGATATAATCAAGATACGGTACAAGTATACCGGGCTTGGGTTTTATCTCATAGCTCATATCCAGCTCATCCAGACGAAAGCTCTTTCTTCCGCCGTCCTGCATCCTGCGCCAAAAGACCATCATCTGTCTGAAGGTAAGATAATAGAGCATATGATGCTCAGTATAGTTTATAAGGATAAATGAGACTCCGCCCTGCCTCTCAAACTCCTCCATAAAATAAACCTGATGCTCATGGATGTTGTTTAACGGAAATGTGTCAGCGCGACACTCCTTGGCATCAAAGCACACCGGGACACCCTGTACCGCGCCGATATAGTCTACTGTTGACTGCTGCTCAAAATATGCAAGAGTGATCTGTCTTGTCCCCTTATCCATCTTTACGGGAGTGATGGGGGTTGGGATCTTCTGGATCAGAGCAAGATGAGACTGCTCGTACTTTTCGTTGGTTCTGTTTATCATGTCCTCAAGAGTGGAGCCCCTGAGTCCTCTTGAATTCCAGGTAGCCATCAGATATCGTTTATGACCTCTCTCATATCCCGCGGTATGGGAGCCACTATCTCCAATCCGTCCAGTATTTCCTGCGGCAGACTGAGGCGGTATGAATGGAGCATCAGTCTTTTAAGAGAAACCCGGCTGCCGTATTTCATATCGCCGAGTACCGGATGTCCTATATGCGAAAGATGCGCTCTTATCTGATGCTTTCTGCCGGTTATGAGACCGATCTCCGCATAGCTAAGTCCTGCTCCCGACTTTATCACGGTCACATCCGTGATGATCTCCTTGTAGCCCTTCATGGGCTTATCTGAAATAAGTACTTTATTATTATTGCTTTCACTGTCTAAAAATGCCACAAGATGCATGTCTTCTTCCAGTATCCCGGATACTATAGCGCGGTAATGCTTGTCCATCCTGTGATCCCTTATAGCCTGATTGAGCTTCTTGAGACCCGACACGGACTTGCCGCACATTACTATCCCGGAGGTATTGGTATCCAGCCTGTTGCAGATCGACGGTCTGAACACGCCCTCGCATCCGGTATATGCCAGAAGCATGTCATTTAATGATATCCTGCCGCTGTCATCACTCTGAGAACGCAGTCCGGCGGGCTTATTGTAAAACAGGTAATCTTCATCCTCATAGAGTATGGCATCGGGGTCAAGAGATCCTGCACCGTTGGAACCCTTTGGGCTCTCTACGCGCTTCTTTTCTTCATGAAAGCTGTCAAAGGTCTCATCCGAAAGGAAAAAGGAAACATGATCGCCTGAGGTAAGTATCTCCTTGCCGTTTGCTTTCCTGCCGTTTAATTCAATGTTCTTATTTCTGAGAAACTTATGAAGCAGCCCGGCAGGGGCCCCGGACAAGATCCTGGAGGCAAACTTCATAAGCGAGAGTCCGGATTCTTTTTCCGAGATGACATATTCCTTCAAAGCGAGATCCTCTCCACAAGATGCAGCACAGCGAGTGCCCTTCCGTCATCGCTGACAGTCCTTTCGGATAGAGCCACAAGCCTTTCACGATATCTGCCGGTGTCGGTAAAGACCTTGATATTGAGCGATCTGTAATTATTTGCGCTAAAGATGTCACTTAAATGCTTTTCGAGCCTTGCTATATCGACCTTGTCATAGGAAGTACAGCCTATCAGATCATTTTCTGAGGCAACAAAGACATCCACTCCGTAGCTCTTTTCGCTCGTTGTGATGATCGAATCATAAAATGCCGGAACGCTGCCTCTTGTCTGCTCAGTCATATCATGGATATTACGGCTTCCTTCCTTAAATCTCATAAACATTATGAATCTGACCAAGGCCATGGCACCGGGTATACAGAAAAGAACCGTGACTATGGCAACCATAGTCCTTTGCACAGGAAAAAAATTCAGACCGGAAAAATAAACAAAAGCAGCAATGCCGAACGCGGCAGCTGCGATCAGACCTGTGATCAGCTTCATACGTGATATATACCCGTATGTGCCTTTTTTCATTTTAACTCTTTTAGGAATGACGTCAGCAGCTTGAACGTCCTCTGCACAGATTCAATGGAAAGTGTTTCCTTCGGAGTGTGCGCACCCTTTATGGTAGGACCGAAGGAGACAATATCCGCAGGCTTTAATGCATGGTATATCACACCACACTCAAGTCCTGCATGTATCCCTCTGATCACGGGACTGCTGCCGTACTGCTCTTCATAAACACGTGTGAGTACAGGGAGCAGCTCGGATTCATCATTATATTCCCAGGCGGGATAATCACTCTTTTCCGAATAATCAGCTCCCACTGCCTCGGCAATGAGCCGGAGCTTATCGGAAAGAGCATATTTTTCGGTCGATACGGAGCTTCTTAATGAAGCTTCAAGCGTAAATCTTTCATCATCCAGTCGCATGATACCAAAGTTCAGGCTTGTCTCGGGGAGATCCTCCTGTCCTTTTGCACGGCACATCTTTATCACACCGTCGGGTATGGCGCGAAGCAGGTATATAAGCTTTTTAGTGCTCTCGGAACGAAGCACCTGCTTTTCGGTCTCTCCGAGATTCTCACAGTAGATCATCATGTTATCTTCGTTTGCGCGATATTCATTCTTGATGATCTGCTCAAACTCGGATACGGTGTCATCAAAAATAGTGGCATTTTCTTTTGAAACATGAATATGACAGGCTGCTTCCCTCGGTATGGCATTATCCATGAGACCGCCGGAGAGCTCTATGATGCGGAGCTTCATCCTTGATTGTATAAACCGCAGGAGTCGTCCCATTATTACAATGGCATTCGCGTTGTATTTATCGATCATCTCCCCGGAGTGTCCACCCTTAAGTCCGGAGATCACTATGTCATACTCTATACCCTTATGGCGTTTATATAATACATCGAGATTGATATTGCCACGCAGACCGCCTGCGCAGCTTATAAAAAAGACACCTTCATCCTCCGAATCAAGGTTTATCACCCTTCTTGCACGAACCGCACTGTAGTCGAGCTGCTTTGCTCCATCCATGCCTATCTCCTCATCGACCGTAAATACCGCTTCGATAGGCGGATGCTCATATTCATCAGAATCAAGTATAGCCATCGTCATAGCTAAAGCTATACCGTCATCGGCACCAAGTGTGGTGCTTCTCGAAAACACTTCACAATCCATTACTGCGATCGGAAGGGGATCTTTTTTGAAATCGTGTCTTGAATCGGATGCTTTTTCACATACCATATCCATATGTCCCTGAAGACAAACGGCAGGTGAGGCTTCATAGCCCTTGGACGCACCCTTGTAAATGATGATATTCCCGCATGCCTCCTGACGTACCTTGAGACCGCGCTCCTCGGCAAAGCTTTTAAGATAATCGGAGATTGCCTTGGTATTGCCGGAGCCGTGAGGAATCCGGGATATCTCTTCGAAATAAGTAAAGACTTTTTTTGGCTCTAAACCTTCTAATATACCCATTTACTGTCAAAGATTGTCTATATCTTCATCATTGATATTCTCGCGGATGGAATTTGATCTGTCTATAGGCTGAGGTCTCGCATCTTCACCCTGAGCAGCTCCGACTGTAGGCGGTACATTACCGTTTCTTGCAGCCTGCTCCTGAACGGATGCATCTGAGCCGGGTATGGTTATCTGCTCCGCTTCATTTGCCATGGAAAGCTGCGCTCTGTCATTTGTCACGACCTGCAGACAGCCTGAAAGAGAGGATATCAGATCGTTATATCTGCTCTGCGCTTCACTTATCGCCTTTTGCAGAATATCTGAAATGCCGGCAAGAGAATCATCAGTATATTTCATCGCAGACATTTGATAATTATTTGCTTCATTGGATGCCTGATTCAGTATATCCCTGGCGCTGACATTTGCCTGATTTACGACCTCAACAGCCTGAGCATATGCCTGCTGCATGATCTCATTCTTTTCGATGAGCTCGCCCTGCTTCTCTTCTGCCTTGGCCAGCATATCGGAGGCTCTCTGTCTGGCCTGTTCAAGTATGGCTTCCTGATTCGCTGCTATATTACGAGCCTTTTTTATCTCGTCGGGCGTACTGCTCCTCAGCTCCTCCAATAGCTCATATATATCATCCTTATTGACGATTATGCTTTCTTTGTTGCTGAATGCAGCGTATTTACAGCTGTCAAGATACTCATATATATCGTCTATAGTCTGTTCAATCCTGCTTGCCATCTTTACTCCTTAATTCAAACTTCCTAAGTATGAGCTTTTCTACGTCATGAGGCACAAACTTACTGATATCCCCACCGAAATAGGCCACTTCCTTTACTGTTGTCGATGAAAGATATGCATACTCCAGACTCGTTGTCAAAAATACAGTATCGGCTTCGGGAGCAAGCTTTCTGTTTGTCTGAGCCATCTGCAGCTCATATTCAAAGTCGGTAACGGCTCTGAGTCCTCTGATTATAACATCAAATCCGTTCTCCTGCACATATCCGGCCGTAAGCCCCGAGAAAGAAT
>CAJOME010000132.1 GCA_905235585.1 uncultured Lachnospiraceae bacterium
ATTGCTATAACAATAAAATATGCGATGTTTGTCATAAAAATTTTGCTAAATCAAAAAATGAAATTATATCTTGCTTTGGTTGCGGGCATCAAAGTCATGGTGTAGTCCGTTCCGGCACCTTCGCATTCCCAGTGTACGGGGGTAGCATCCTTGGCATAGGAGAGCGAATCTATCTCTACCTTGTCGGCTACCATGAATGCGGAATAAAAGCCGAGACCGAAATGTCCTATGATCTGGTCGGAGTCTGACTTATCCTTGTACTTCTCAATGAAATCCGTTGCTCCCGAAAAGGCTATCTGATTGATATATCTGTCCACCTCTTCGGCAGTCATACCTATACCGTTATCTATAAAGGTGAGCGTCCTGCCTTTATTGTCGCACTCTACATCTATACGCCCTTTGAGCATCGCATCCTGATCACCGCCGGTCTCGGCAGCCGGGGCAGAGTATTCGCCCATCATCTCCAGCTTCTTTAGCTTGGTGATGGCATCACATCCGTTTGAGATAAGCTCGCGGACAAAGATGTCCTGATCCGAATACATCCATTTCTTTATTATAGGGAAGATATTCTCACTTGTGATAGAAAGAGTGCCTCTTTTCTCAGCCATATCATATGCCTCCTTGTGATATATATTGAATATAAATGCTATTCATACATGCTTATGGTATTGTATAGCGGTAAAAGGAGAATGTCAATAGCACTCACCCGAAGTGAGTGCTAATAGGGAAATATCTGATACTGTTCAGAACAGTAACAAATATCTCTAAAGCAGGGAGAATACGTCTTCGTATACTCTGAAGAAATCATCTGTAGAGTCGAGTCTGCGATCGAGAAACATCTGCTCGGCCCACAGGTCATCATTGAAATTGGAATAGAGACTGCTCACGAAGTCATTATAAACCTGATCAAAGGCTTCGCTTTTGCGCTTCGCGACCAGGCGCAGCTTGTTAGCGTCGGTATCTTCCTGTTCGAATGAACTGATACACTTCACTATATAGGCTTTATTGTCTTTCATTATGGGAGTAGAGATCTCATCCGCTGCGAGCTTGAAGCAGGTATCGACAAAGTCCTCCGGAAACTCATCGGTGTCCTTGCCGAAGGAGTGCTTGGATACGGAAGCTTCATCGTACTCATCCGCTGCGGCATCAGGGTCTTTTCCGTCGGATATCTGTGAATATATCATATTAGCGATCTGCAATGCTTCGGCCTGATCCCTGCCTTCGACGGTTATCACCTTTACGGTAATGGTGCGGGCTTCATCGTCGGAGATCTCGGGATTGATATCCCCGGTTATGTCATTGTAAACCTTGGCGGCCAGTGCGTATTCCTCGAACATATGCAGAAGCATATCATATCCTATGTCCATATCCCTGAGGTCTGCTTCCGAAAGCGAGCGCATATACCGATCCGCTGCCTGTACACACTTTTCTTCTTCTCGCTCCGTGAGAGTCAGACCTCTGTCGACAGCGAGAAGATTCATCGCCTTTACCTGTGCGAGTCTGGAGAGGGCGAGACCGGTCAGCTTGTCGGACACGTTAATGCCGTCAAACTCGCGGGAGACGATCGCAGGACCGAACGTGTCCTCGTAGCTTGTCTCGAGCGTACGGATATACAGTCTTGCCTCCGGCATATAGCATTTATTATCGCCTATGAAGAAGAGCTCGTCTTCTTCGAAACCCGTGGTGATGATGATCTGCTGTCGGTCGTTTTCGTCTTTGCCGCATGCAGCAGTCGCCGCAGCAAGCATTATTAAGATCAGAAGGACACTTGTTTTTCTTTTCATGTGCATCATTTTAACATAATGGGGTGTGTTATTGCGATGTTGGATCGATCGAATAGTTATCTTTGAGTTTTTATATATCAGGGAGTATAATAATTATTCAGTTTTTATATATATTTAAGGAGGTTGAGGGGATGTTAAAGAAATTCTTCAAGGCTTTTTTTGGTGTAGCGTTTTTGGGAGCGGCCGCTGCGGGAGTGTATTACTTTCTGACAAACGACAGATACACGGATACGGAAGACTTTGACGATCTTGAGGATGAAGAGAATGATGACCTGCAGGATTTTCTTGATAAAGAGAAGAATACGGACGATCACTATGTCACGCTCGACCTCACCACTGACAAGGCGACAGATGATGATAAAGTGATAGGCGATGTCAGGAACGATGACAACAACGTGGTAAAAGCCGATTCAAATGAGAGTGATGATGTGGAAGGCTTTAGCTTTTCGGATCTGACCTGATAGCATTTCATGGAAGTGCAGCCTTGAACTACAGCCGCAGGGGAATAGAAAAAAGAAGGCGTGAGCTGCATGCCTGGATGCCGAAGTTTACCAATGCTCTCGGTGCCGGGTTTTACAAGGCTGCCATCATACTGCTCGTGGCAGGGGCTCTTGCAGGTACTTTTGCCGGAGTGGGAGTGTTCAGGGGCATACTGGTGACGGCGCCTGATATTTCTGCCATAGACGTGCGACCCACCGGCTATTCCAGCTCGGTGTACGACAGTGACGGTAATCAGATGACCAAGCTTGTGGCTACGAATTCAAACCGTATCTATCAGACCATAGACAAGATCCCCATCGATATGCAGCACGCTTTTGTGGCGATGGAGGACGAGAGGTTTTATGAGCACAACGGTATAGACATAAAGGGTATAGCAAGGGCAGCCTATATCATGGCGAGCACCAGGGATATGTCACAGGGAGCGAGTACCATCACTCAGCAGCTCATCAAAAACTCGGTGTTTGACAAGTGGGCTACCGGAGAGTCGACATTTGAGAAGGTAAAGAGAAAAATACAGGAGCAGTATCTTGCAATACAGCTGGAGAAGCAGCCGGGTGTCACTAAGGACAGTATACTGGAGCTTTATCTTAATACTATCAATCTCGGACAGAATACACTCGGTGTACAGGCATCATCGCTCAGGTATTTCGGAAAGAATGCCGCGGATCTGAATCTTTCGGAGGCTGCGGTGATAGCAGCTATCACCAGTAATCCGAGCAGATACAATCCCATCTCGCATCCCGACAACAATGCGGTAAGGCGTCATATGGTGCTCGATAAGATGCTGGCACAGGGATACATCACTGATCAGGCATACGCTCAGGCCATGGCTGACGACCCCTATGACAGAATACAGAAGGTAAATTCCCAGACAGAGGAGAACTCAATAAACTCTTATTTTGTGGACGCCATGGTACAGGAGATCATGGATGACTTTCAGGAAAAGCTCGGATACTCCGAGACACAGGCATATAATATGCTGTATTCCGGCGGACTGCAGATCTTCTCCACGCAGGACTCAAAGATACAGAAGCTCTGCGACAGCGTGACAGCCGACGAGGAGCTCTATCCCGAGAAGGTGGAATATCTGCTGGATTACAGAGTGACCGGAGTGGACTCCGATGATAATGTGCAGAACTTCTCGTCGCAGATGATGGAGGTTTATTTTAAGGAGCAGGGGAGAAACGGTTACGACAGGCTTTATTCCTCTGAGGAGGATGCGAGAGCCGATGCCGGGGTATTTAAGGAATACGTAGAGAGTCAGGGCTACAGCGTGGAGTCGGAGACGATATCCATCACTCCGCAGCCGCAGATATCCTTGTCAATAGTGGAGCAGTCCAACGGATATATGAAGGCTGTAGTCGGAGGCAGAGGCAAGAAGGAAGCGTCGCTTACACTGAACCGTGCCACCGATACTGTCAGACAGCCCGGTTCTACTTTTAAGATAGTATCTACATATGCTCCGGCTTTTGATCTGGGGACAAGGACGCTCGGAAGCGTGGAGGTAGATGAGCCGTATAATTACTCGAACGGCAGACCGGTTTCCAACTGGTATTCTTCGGGATACAAGGGACCTGTGACTTTAAGATATGCCATAGAGCAGTCCATGAACATAATAGCGGTCAAGACACTGACTGCGATCACTCCGCAGGTTGGATATGATTATCTTCTTAATTTCGGGTTTACCACACTCGTAGACAATCAGGTGATGTCGGACGGCACCATAATGTCTGATGTACAGCAGGCTCTGGCTCTCGGAGGTATCACTCATGGCGTGAAGAATTACGAGCTGAACTCGGCATTTGCCACCATAGCTGATGCCGGGGTATATCATGAGCCTATATTCTATACCAAGATACTTGATCATGACGGTAACGTGCTGCTGGACAACAGTGCCCTGCCCGGCAGACAGGTGCTCAAGGAGAGTACGGCGTGGCTCCTTACCTCTGCTATGGAGGACGTCGTCACGAAGGGAACCGGCGCATCCGTTAATTTCGGTACGCAGAAGATAGCCGGTAAGACCGGTACCACGACCGGAGAGAACGATGTATGGTTCGCGGGATATACGCCGTATTATACCTGCACCACATGGGCTGGGTATGACAATAACAAGAAGATGTATGACAAGGCGCAGCAAAGACTGGCACGTACAGTCTGGAGAGCGGTGATGGAGCCCCTGCACGAGGGTCTTCCCGAAAAGGACTTTGTAAAGCCTGCGGATATCACATCTGCCACGGTATGCAACAGGACCGGAAGTCTGGCTTCGGATTACGATAAGGCAGTAGGAACAGCTCATTCAGAATACTTCAGGGTGGACACGGTGCCCTCCGAGGTCTGCTCGGGAGTACATACATATAATTATGTCTGCGGTCTCACCGGGCAGGCGGCGTCTGAGACCTGTCCTTATCGTGTGGCAGGTACACCGCTCGTACCGGGATGGTGTCCCCATTCGCTGGACGCGGCGGGTAATCCGAGGACGGACTCCGTGCCCGCGGTCGGAGTCGGAAGTGTCTCGGGTAACGTGGTCACCATGGGCGGCG
>CAJOME010000133.1 GCA_905235585.1 uncultured Lachnospiraceae bacterium
ATCGATCAGATCCAGTCCATCCATAGGCCACCCCCCTCTGCCGTTCTACGCTTCATCAATCGCTTTGCCAATATCGTGGCGCATATATTTGTTTTCAAAGGTTATCCATTCAGTAGCCTTATAAGCATTCTCTCTTGCTTCCCTGAGGGTGACGCCCTTTGCCGTGACCCCGAGCACACGTCCGCCGTTTGTGACGATGCCCTTACCGGTCTTCTTTGTGCCGGAATGGAACACATAATAGCCTTCCTTACCCTCAAAGCTTTCCAGACCGTTTATCACAAAGCCGCGCTCGTATTTCTCGGGATATCCCTTTGACGCAAGCATCACGCATACAGCGGCATTGTCTTCAAACTCCAGCTTTATCTTACCCAGCGTACCGTCCACGCACGCTTCCATGACGTCTATTATATCATTCTTCATGCGCGGAAGAACAACCTGAGCCTCAGGATCACCGAATCTTGCATTGTACTCAAGTACCTTCGGTCCGTCCTCCGTAAGCATGAGCCCGAAGAAGATCACTCCCTTGAAAGGTCTTCCCTCTGCCGCCATTGCCTCGACGGTCGGCTTGTATATATGCTTCCTGCAGTATTCGTCAATCTTTTTCGTATAAAAAGGCGAAGGAGAAAATGTCCCCATGCCTCCGGTATTAAGACCGGTATCTCCGTCTCCGGCACGCTTGTGATCCTGTGCGGAGCTCATCACCTTTATCGTCTTGCCGTCACAGAAGGTAAGCACCGAAACCTCACGTCCCGTCATAAACTCCTCTATGACAAGCTTATTTCCCGCTGTTCCGAATTTCTTGTCGAGCATTATCTCTTTGACGCCGTTGCGGGCTTCTTCAAGAGTATTGCAGATAAGCACACCCTTTCCGAGAGCGAGTCCGTCAGCCTTTAATACTATGGGCAGCTTTGCTCCCTCCAGATATGCAAGAGCCGCGTCCGCACTGTCAAAGGTCTCATACTGCGCCGTCGGTATGCCGTACTTTTTCATCAGATCCTTTGAAAATGCCTTGCTGCCCTCAAGTATCGCCGCATTCTCTCTCGGACCGAACACCCTTAATCCGGCCTTTTCAAGCACATCGACTATACCTCCCGCAAGAGGATCGTCGGGTCCGACTATGACGAGATCCACCTTTTCCCTCTTTGCGAACCTCGCTACCTCTTCAAACTCCATTACCTTTATATCCACACACTCTGCCAGTCCGGCTATGCCGGCATTACCGGGCACGCAGTATATCTTGTCCACCTTGGGACTTTTTGATACCGCGAGCGTGATGGCGTGCTCTCTGCCTCCGCCTCCGACTATCAGTACTTTCATGACTTATCCCCCACTGTCCTGTTATTAGCTAAACGATCTATGGCCTCCGGCAGTATCACCCATTCAGCCTGCTCCATTACACGTCTCTGCAATACCTCGGGAGTATCCCCTTCCTGCACTTCGACGGCCTTTTGCATGATGATAGGTCCGGTATCGCACCCCGAGTCCACGAAATGCACAGTAGCTCCGGTCACCTTCACTCCCCTTTTGAGCGCCTCCTCGTGCACCTTAAGCCCGTAGTAGCCCTTGCCGCAGAAGGAAGGTATGAGCGACGGATGGATGTTTATCATCCTTCCCGCGTATCTGTCCGTAAGCTCTGCCGGAAGCACTACCAAAAATCCGGCGAGTACGATAAGATCAGCCTCTGCGTCATCTACCGCACGTATAAGTGCTGCTTCAAAGCTCTCCTTATCCTTATAGTCTGATCTGCTTACGGCGACAGAGTCTATTCCGGCCTTTGCAGCCCTTTCAAGTGCATAAGCATCCTTCTTGTTGCTTATGACCCGTACTATCTTGGTATTCCTTATCTTTCCGGAAGCTATGGCATCTATTATGGCCTGCAGATTGGTACCGCCGCCGGATACCATCACCGCGATCTTATATGTATCTTCGCGTCCCGTGCTCATGCGCCGTACAGCTCCACGTTTTTATCTCCGGATATCACTTCTCCTATGATATATGCCTTCTCTCCTGCAGCGTCTATCGCAGATACTGTCGCATCCGCATCTGAGGGATCTGTCGCAAGCACCATACCGAGTCCCATGTTATAGGTGTTGTACATCATCTTCTCCTCGACCTTTCCCTCCTGCTGCATCAGGCTGAAGATGGCGGGTACGGGATAGGAAGCCTTGTTTATTTTTGCGGATGTGCCGTCCGGCAGCATCCTCGGTATATTTTCATAGAAGCCTCCGCCGGTGATATGCGAGCAGCCCTTGATCCTTACTCCCGCATCCTTTACCGACTTTAACGCCTTTACATATATGATCGTAGGGGTAAGAAGCGCATCTCCGAGCGAGCAGCCGAGCTCATCATAATATCTCGAAAGTGACTTCTCATCCATCCTGAATATCTTGCGTACCAATGAGAATCCGTTGGAATGTACTCCCGATGAAGCTATGCCTATCAGGGTGTCTCCGGGGCGTATCGTACTGCCGTCTATGATGTCCTTCCTGTCAGCCACTCCCACGGCAAAGCCCGCAAGGTCGTATTCATCCTCGGGCATCAGTCCCGGATGCTCCGCAGTCTCGCCGCCGATAAGAGCAGCACCGGCCATTTTGCAGCCGTCCGCCACACCCTTTACTATCTGCGCTATCTTTTCGGGATAATTCTTGCCGCATGCGATGTAATCAAGAAAATAGAGCGGCTCGCCGCCTGCGCATGCCACGTCGTTTACACACATAGCCACGCAGTCTATGCCTATCGTATCATGCTTGTCCATGATAAAGGCAAGCTTTATCTTGGTGCCTACTCCGTCCGTTCCCGAGAGCAGCACCGGATCTTCCATATCCTTTATGCCTTTAAGGCTGAATGCCCCTGAGAAGCCTCCGAGACCGCCGAGCACCTCGGGGCGGCCGGTTGCCTTAACATAGTCCTTTATAAGCTCTACAGATCTGTATCCTGCTTCTATATCCACACCGGCGGATTTGTAGTCCATATCTGTCCTCCGTATCAACTGCACTGTTCGGTAAAGCAACCTTAATATTATATCATAAACATGTGCAGGTGCAAGGATGTGAGTTTTATTACAGACCGTGGACCTCTCCACCCTGTTTGCAGATAGAGGAAAAAAGCTCCTTTGCCCTCCGTTTATTCACAGCGGGTCGGAGCCTTCTTTTAGGGATATGATAACTGAAACCGAGCAATAGTCAATCATTTAGGGAATCTGAGAAACTTGTGCTTTCTGCAAGAGTAAAATATCTTTTTATATGTGTATCAATGCATCAGACTACAAAGTACCCTGCATTACTGTAAAGATATGCCTCAAATGGTCCCTCCTCTTTTACCATGTCACGCAGTTTCCGGTTTTCTAAAAGATGGACTCTACCATCACCATCAAAAGCATATAGTCTGTAGACTATTACATTCATCTGTTCCCCGACTCTTATCGGTCTGCGTTCGAGAGATCTTGTAGTTTTCAGTTTAATACCGTTCACGTCTATCACTACCTCATAACTGTTTCCTCTGAAAAGAATATCCGTTATAGTCCCTTTATCCGATATATCAATAATATCCTTAAATCGGGGATTGTCACTCTTAAAAGCCTCAATAAATTCCGGTCGTATTATTGCTCCTTTAAAAGACGTATTTTCAAAACCGTGCAGCCTGCCATAATCATATATTAATGTACTCTCTCCAACGAAGGATGAAACAAACTGTGTTGTGGGCTTCTGATAGATATTATATGGTGTCCCCACCTGTTCTACCTGTCCATTATTAGTCACTATTATTTGGTCAGCCACTTCTACTGCCTCATCTTGATCGTGAGTCACAAAGATGCTCGTTATCCCCATCTTGTGAATCATATCCCTCAGCCACTGTCTTAATTCTTTTCTAACTTTTGCATCTATTGCGGCAAAAGGCTCGTCAAGAAGCAACAAGTTTGGTTCCGGTGCAAGTGCTCTTGCAAAAGCAACCCTTTGTCTCTGTCCACCTGACAATTCATTTGGATATCTATTCGCCAATCCATGCAATTCCGTAAGATCCATAAGCTCGTCTACACGCTTTTTTATGTTATCTTTGCCTTTCTTTGCAACCTCCAATCCAAATGCGATATTGTCATATACTGTCATGTACCTAAAAAGGGCATAACTCTGAAAAACAAATCCAATCCCTCTTGCTGCAGGTGCCACATCGTTTACAATATTTCCATCAATCAATATCTCACCGCTATCCGGGATCTCCAATCCTGCTATCATGCGTAATATGGTTGTTTTGCCGCTTCCACTTGGACCTAACAATGCCACAAGACTTCCTTTTTCAATGCCAAAAGATATGTCTTTTGAGGCCTGAAAGAATCCAAATCTCTTATTAACCTTCTTCATTTCTACATACACAATGTAACCACCTTTCAATCCGTCACTTTTTCTTGGTTCTCCTCTACGGATGGCTTGATATGTCCGGATTTATATTCCAGCACATTCCTTGCTATAAGTATGATCAAAGAAAATGTCACCAGTATAGAAGAAACCACATATGCAGATACCATTGAATCAGCAGAACCAGACATATAAAGAGCGTCTATTTCCAAAGGAAGCGTAAATGTTTTGCCCCTTGTTTTGGATAATGCATTTACCGCCCCAAACTCCCCGAGCGCTCTTGCAGTACATAGCACTACTCCATATGCAAGCGCCCATTTTATATGTGGCAGGGTAATCCTTCTAAAAATAGTCAACCCCGATGCCCCCATCAAGGCAGCCGCTTCCTCTTCATCGGTACCCACCGAGTTAAGCACCGGTATAAGTTCCCGTGATACAAAAGGAAATGTAACAAAGATAGTCGCAAGTACCAC
>CAJOME010000134.1 GCA_905235585.1 uncultured Lachnospiraceae bacterium
TCGTAATTAACATCATATTTGAATTACTGTATGTTGTGAAGAGGGGGCTCCCCCTCTTCCTTTATTTATTTATCTTGCCTACTATAATTTTACTCTAACGTCCTTGCAGTAACATAATTTGGCATAATACAGACGTTGCGCTATTATATATGATACAAAACGACATAAACCTTAAAACTCAGGGGTGACCTGATAGTTTAATTTCCGAGCAAAGGGAGGAGAAAAATGGCAGCAGATTTTAATGTAACTATTCCGGTATTTGACGGGAAATACGGTTCAGTCGATGTAAATATAATCGGACAGGCCGATATATCCGGAACGGATGAGGAGTTCGCAAAGATCGTTATCGAAACCGCAATTATGGAGGCGGCAGGTGAAATAACAGACGAAAACAAATCTTATCTTGCCCTGGCTGATAACAAAAGCCGGTTAGAGGCAGAAATATCAGCCTCACTGCAGAAAAGGGAAATACCATGCAGCGGTGTCACGATCACAGGGGCAGACCTTACGCAGAAGAGCCGAGAGTATGTTGAGGATACGGAACGCCTGAAGGAAGCGGCCGCCATGTCTCCCGAAGAGATAGCCAAAAAGATGGAAGAGGCAGCCCGTGCTGCTCAGGAGATGGTCGACAGGTTGACGCCGGAGGAAAGACAGAGGGCTGAGGAAGAAGCAAAAAAGCTGATGCAGGAAAATGAAAAGAAGTATAATGATATCATGGCAAAGGTACAAAGCGGGCTCGAAAATAACCGGCCAAAGTTTTGTCCTAACTGCGGAGCGCCTAATAATGGCGGAAACTTCTGCACAAACTGTGGGAGTAAATTCTAGTTTTCGGCGCGTGATATCAGGTGAGCAATGGCTTTAGACGGAGTGACAGTATGTGCCGCAGCCTGTGAGTTGCGGCATTTTCTTACAAACGGATATATATCAAAGATCTCGGAGCCCGAGCATGATGAGCTGATGATTACCGTAAAGACACAGGAATACGGCATGAAGCGTCTGCTCATCTCTATCGGCGCATCCATGCCTTTTGTATGTCTTACGGATAAAAGCAAGACCGCGCCTGTCACCGCGCCGGCCTTCACCATGCTGATGAGAAAGCATCTGCAGGGAGGCAGGGTAACGGCTGTGGAGCAGCCGTCGCTCGAGCGTATCATAAAGATAGTCGTGGAGCACAGGGACGAGATGGGTGATCTGGTAAACAGATATCTCATTACCGAGCTGATGGGCAAGTACAGCAATATCATCCTGACCAATGAGGATGATACTGTAATAGATGCCATAAAGAGAGTGCCTCCGTCGATGAGTTCCGTACGTACGGTGCTGCCCGGCGAAAGGTATTTCATACCGGAAACACAGGACAAAGCCGATCCATTTGTGCGCAATGACAGGGAATTCTTCAGAAACCACATACTGGGCAGGCCGATGAACGTGGTGAAGGCACTGTATGGTACCTACACCGGCTTTTCGCCTGTGATGGCATCGGAGCTCTGTCACAGGGCAGGGATAGACGGAAATGACAGCTCGGCTTCACTGGCGGAGCAGGACATAACGAATCTCTTTGAGAGCTTTACGGAGCTCATCTCTACTATGCGCGAGGGGGATTTCAGTCCGGAGGTGATATACGACGGCAGGAATCCGAAGGAGTTTGCCGCGGTACATCTTAGCATCTACGAGGATATGGAGTGCAGGCACTATGACAGCATATCCGGAGCCATAGAGAGCTTCTACTCCCAAAAGAATGAATATAACCACATGCGCCAGAGGTCGGCGGATCTTAGGAAGATCGTCGCGAATGCCATAGAGAGGACATCAAAAAAATACGACCTTCAGATGAGTCAGCTGAAGGATACCGAAAAAATGGAGAAGTACAGAGTCTATGCGGAGCTCATCAACACATACGGGTATGGAGTTGATGATGGGGCAGGGTATTTTGATGCCGTGAATTTCTATGACGGAAAGGAGATAAGGGTACCGCTCGATCCTTCGATCTCCGTGCATGAAAATGCCAATAAGTATTTTGCGAGATACGACAAGCTCAAGCGCACGAGAGCGGCTGCAGCCGGACAGGCTGAGGAGAGCAGGGCGGCGCTGTCGCATTTAAGGAGCATAGAGGCTTCGTTTGAAACAGCCTATACCGAGGATGATCTGCTGCTCATATCGGAGGAGTTAAGGCGTACCGGCTACATTAAAAAGAGCACGGGCAAAGGGAAAAACGAAAAGACAAGGACCAAGAGCAGACCGCTCCACTATGTATCGTCAGACGGGTATGATATTTACGTAGGCAAGAACAATCTGCAGAATGATGAGCTGACCTTTAAGACCGGCAAGGGAAATGACTGGTGGTTTCACTCAAAGACTTATCCGGGATCTCACGTGCTTCTTATGACGGGAAGGACAGATCCGATGAGCATACCCGACACCACCTTCAACGAAGCAGGAAGACTGGCGGCTTTTTACAGTACCGGAAAGGATCAGGAAAAGGTCGATATCGACTACACACTGCTTAAGAATGTAAAAAAGCCTGCAGGTGCCGTGCCGGGATATGTGATATACCATACCAATTATTCCATGACATCGGACACCGATATATCAGGGATAAAGCCGATACCGGAATGATCGTTCAGGTATCATCCTTTTTCTCGCGGTAGCTGTAGGTCTCGTCCATCACGTTCTTTCCCCTGCGGACATTCAGCAGCATGAGGAAGAGGTGTATGATAAGCGGGATCATTATGGTGAGCAGTATCGAGAGCAGGAAAAGGTTCATGGTGTTGCTGTTTCCGGTGAGCGCAAGTATCAGCGTAGCTATATACATACCTGCTATCAGTATCACTCCTGTGAGAGCGAGTATCCGTTTTAATTTCATTTTAGTGTAGGCAGGCTCCTTTCATCGTTGTATCGAGCGTTCAAATGTAATATAATCATAGCATAAAAAAACCTTGGAGGGATTATGAGTTTAATAAACGACTGGCGTGATATGGCATACAGCTCCACAGCCGATAAAGGCGAGCTGCAGAGACTCTGGCAGGATTATTTTAAGAAGGAAAAGGATATATATACAGAGCTTCTTAAGACACCGGATGTCGAGGTGAGGGGTACCGTATCGGAGCTTGCGGAAAAATACGGCATCAGCCTGATGTATATGACCGGCTTTCTTGACGGCATAAACGATTCCTTAAAAGAGGCAAACGATATAGAGAATATGGCTGAGGATACAGTGGTATCACTCGGCTTTGATAAGGAAAAGCTCTTCAGGAACATGGTGGATGCCAAGGCTGACTGGCTGTACGAGCTGCCTGAGTGGGATGATATCTATTCCAAAGAGGAGCGGGAGTCACTTATAAAGGATCAGAAGAAAAGTCATACCTTTGTAAGGGAAGGAAAGAAGATAGGACGTAATGACCCCTGTCCGTGCGGCAGCGGGAAGAAGTACAAGAACTGCTGCGGTAAGGATGCATAAGGGCTCAGTAAATGAAGTGGAATTATGACTTTGAACTTGCTGCACTGATATTTGAGATAATACTCATCGTGTTTTATTTCGCGAAGAGGCATCTTCCTACGAAAAAAAACAAGTATTTTATCATTTGTATGTGCGTAGGGTGTGCCATGACATTTATGGATCTGGTCACGGCATTCACAGATGTATATTGGCAGGCTTTGCCGTATGAGATCGTACAGTTTCTGAACGTGGTATATTTCACAAGTACATCTCTCAATACTATTTTTCTGTTCATGTTTATCCTGGCCATAACGGATCAGATGGATATGACCAGATCGCCGCTTTTTATCATTTATTGCATACCGGCAGCGGTGACCATCATTTTCGCAATAACGACCCCGTTTACCGGGGCTGTTTACTACTTTGACAGTGTAAAAGGCTATATGCACGGTCCCGCATACTTTGCGAATTTTGTACTCAATTCATTTTATATTGTGCTCGCGATGGCATACATCATAGTATACAGGAAAAATGTGCAGAGGATGCAGTTTTTGAGCGTCATCTTCATGATCCTCCTGTTGGCCATGGGAGTGGTGCTGCAGGGACTCTTCTTCAACTGGATATTACTTACGAATGCGTTTCTCTGTCTGTCGATGTGCGTGATGTATCTGTCAACGCAAAACCCCGATCTTTATATTGATAAGGATACCAAGCTGTTTAACAGAGACGGCTTTAATGAGTATCTTGGCGAGCTTACGAGCAACAACACGAGATACACCTGTCTTGTCATATGTCTTGATAATTACAGGACTCTGAAGTCGGTGTTCGGTGAGAATAAGGTCAGGGCAGCTGTTGAAGAGGTTGCTCAGGATCTTGTGGAGCTCTATGCCAAGAGGCAGCAGGCAGTCGGCTATCAGTTCAGTAAGGACACCGTCTGGCAGCAGGAGTTTGAGGATGCCTTCCCCGATCAGGAGACGGAGGATCAGATGACTGCCATAGAGGATACCAAAAAGGACATGGAATCATCAGGTATCATGGACAGGCTGATCTGCGGAGATGTCGGCTTTGGTAAGACAGAGGTTGCCATAAGAGCGGCCTTCAAGGCAGTGCAGGACGGCAAGCAGGTTGCGGTTTTGGTACCGACCACCGTTCTTGCCCAGCAGCACTACAACACCTTCTCTGAAAGAATGCGTTCTTT
>CAJOME010000135.1 GCA_905235585.1 uncultured Lachnospiraceae bacterium
ATGCCGTACTGTCCGCCGAGTGAATGGGCTACGGCATGTACATATCCCACATAGGATATAGAAAAAGCAAGTCCGGCCCGGTTCGCGGCATAGAGCATATTCTTTCTTGCTTCATAGTTTTTACCGTCCTTATATGCACTCTCCAGGTTGGCAAATATCAGCTTGACCGCTTCTCTTGCAAGAGCCCTTGTTTTCTTTGTGGTAGAACCGCCTATATAAGCCTCCACCGCATGTGTCAGCGCATCCATGCCTGTAGTGGCTGTGAGTGAGGGCGGCAGTGTGAGGGTGACCTCCGGATCAAGCACGTTGTAATGCGGAATGAGTGGGAAGCTGCTCAGCATATATTTATGCTTCTTCCTGCTGTCAGTTACTATGGATGCCACGGTTACCTCGCTTCCGGTACCTGCCGTGGTGGGTATCGCGATGAGCGGTGGTATCCTGCGCCATATCCTGAGTATCCCTCTCATCTGCTCTATACTGCGTCTCGGGTAGGCTATCCTCGCGCCCACAGCCTTGGCACAGTCTATGGAGGAACCGCCTCCGAAGCCAATGAGAGCTTTGCAGTTATTTCTTCTGAAAAGCTTCACCGCTTCCTCTATGTTGTCTATCGTGGGATTGGGACAGACTCCGTCGTATATCGTGAAATGTATCCCTCCCTTCTCAAGCATCTCTTCAAGATGTGCCGTAAGTCCCATGTCCCTTAACGGTCTGTCCGTGACAAGGAGCACTGATCTCCTGCCGAGTCTCTTAAGAAGCTCCGGTACCTCATCCACGCTGTCGTACACCTTTGGATCCCTGTACGGGAGAAAGGGTATCGCCATCTTAAATATAAACTGAAAGGCTCTGCAATAGGCCTTCTTTAACGTGTGCATGCTGCTTTCCGTCCTCTCTTTATGATCCGACGTACTCAATCATAGTCGATCGCCCGGTCTATATCCTCCGCCAGACGTTTGATATATGCCTCAAATTCTTCGCGAAGCTCCGGTCTCCTCAACCCAAACTCTATACCTGCCTGAAGGAAGCCTATCTTCGCTCCGCAGTCATATCTGTGCCCCTTGAAATCATAGGCATATACAGCCTCTTCCCTTGCCATGCGCTTTAAGGCGTCGGTGAGCTGTATCTCTCCGCCTGCCCCTCTCTCCTGACTGGCAAGATAATCAAAGACATCCGGAGTAAGTATATATCGTCCGAGTATGGCTATATCCGAGGGTGCTTCCCCGACAGGCGGCTTTTCCACCAGGTCCTTTACCTTATATACCCTGTCATCCACGCATTTGCCGTCCACTATACCGTACTGAAAGGTGACCTCGTGAGGCACGGTCTGCACACCTACGATACTTGCCTTGTATTCCTTGTATACATCCATCATCTGCTTTAACGCAGGTATTTTGGCTACCACCACATCATCGCCAAGCAATACCGCAAAGGGCTCATTTCCGATAAACTTCTGCGCCGAAAGCACGGCATGTCCCAGTCCCAGCGGCTTCTTCTGGCGTATGAAATAGATATTGGCCATCTCGGAAATGGACTTGACCATCCTGAGCTCTTCTTCCTTTTGCTTATTTCCAAGCTCCAGCTCGAGCTCTATGGATCTGTCGAAATGATCCTCTATCGAGCCCTTATTCCTGCCGTTCACTATCACGATATCCTCGATACCGCTCTCTACGGCCTCCTCTATGATGTATTGGATCGTGGGCTTATCCACGATGGGAAGCATCTCCTTGGGCTGCGCCTTCGTAGCCGGAAGAAATCTCGTTCCCAGTCCCGCGGCAGGTATTATGGCCTTTTTTATCTTCATTTTATATTCCTTTCACCAAGATATACAGATAATTCATCATACTTTTCTTCGAGAAAAATCGCAACCTCGTAAGGATCTAAAGTCTCCTTGTCCGCAAGCAGCATATCAAACCGCTTTAACACATTGTGTACCCCTGCGGCAAGCTCCTCTGTACCTCTTACATCATCCACATAGTTTTCGAGCCGTCCTCCGATGTATCTGCCGTCCTTTATGCCAAGGAATATCTCCGCCATGTCTGTATCATATCTTCCGAGTGCCGCGTATATGCCTACGGCATCTGCGGTAAGCTCATCCCAGATCGCGTCTATCTTATCGGGATACAGACGTCTGCATATGAAATGCGTGCATTCATGATATCTCCTTATGATGTGTGAGAGCTTCAGCCATTCATCATCCGTGACCCCGATATCAGCGGCACTGACCGCGCTGTACGGACCCCGGCTTAGTATGATCACCGCGTCCTTAAAGTTCTTTTTATCTGAGGTAAACCTCTGAAACTCGCTGTTCCAGTCCGGAGCAGCGATACCCCTCGCCATTTCCGAAAGGATAAACTCTTCTTTATGAGCATGTATCTTATTCCAGTTTATCACACCGTCAAGTATGGATGCCCCCTGAGTCTTTGGTATTTCCTTTATCACGCATTTGTTAAGCATGATGTTCAGAAACATCTCAAAATCCTCCCGGTTTGAAAGGGTCACTGTAAGTACCTCCCCGGCCGGGGTAGCTTCATATATCATCTCGTCGGCATCATCCGCATGAAAATGAGACAGTGACTTCACCTTCGGCTCCTTGCCGCACAGTGCCACTGCCTCATACTCTTCTTTAAGATCATCCATATAAGGTGATAGATAGAGTTTATTGTAGATCTCCGCCAACGCCGGAAGCACCGCTCTTCCGGTTACCTGTCCGGATCTCTTCATTATGCTTTTTGGTATCCCTCCTGATCCTGATACTGTTCACAGCCCCTTAGGCTGCGATAGTAAACTGACGCTCCTTCACCCCTTCACGGGAGCCTCCTTACGATCCAATTTATCGTTGCTGGCTTTGGGAGAGTCATGTTTACGGCTAGGCGGCTTATGTATACCTTCACTACCTCCGCTTATATTCTCCAGCGTTTCTTTGTCGAGTTTCTTTACGTTCTTATCTTCAGCCATTTCCATCCCTCCTGAAAAAGAATTCCGTTACATATATTTATACGGATTAAACGAAGAAATGGCAATACCTCCACAAAAAAAAGCGCACATAGCGTGCGCTGTATCGCAATAAACTTTAATGTCTGCCGAACAGCCCTTTTTTTACATATGGTCTCGAGAGATACCCTGTGACCGTATAGCCTGTGTCATTCACAGCCTTGGTGATATCGGTCTCGTTCAGCGGTTCCTCTGATAGTATCACCGCCTCACCCTTCTTATGTGAGGCTTTTACCTTTTTTACGGAGGCGGCTTTTCTTATGGTCTCGTTTACATGTGTTTCACACATGCTACACATCATACCGTCTATGTTTATGATCGTTTCAGTCATTATCCGTATGCTTCGGAGCCTTTATGCCCTTGAGGATTTCAGAAGCTTTCGCGGCATTAACCTTGTCCTCTTCTGTAGTATGAGATCCGCATTTCTGACCGCAGGAAGAGCATCCTCCGTTGCATCCGGAACAGCCTCCGCCTTTCATCCCACTTATTATCTGTTTAAGGCAGACAGCCACCAGTAGTATGACAGCCGCTATGACTATTATATTACCGATTATCGGTGACATATCTGCCTCCTTTAAGTTTATATTTAGTAGCGATCAGGCTTCTCTTGCCATCACACTTGAGAGTGACTTGACCGACTCATCAGGCTCATAGCCCTTGCGCACGAGCAGATAGATGATGACTGCTATAAGCGCTATACCTATCACGGAGCCTATGCCGAATGTCACTTCTCCGAAGAAGAGTCCTGCCACATTATAGCATATGAACGCTAGTACATATGCCCAGAGTGTCATGTAGCCGATAGCCGCCCATGTCCATTTTGCATTGTTCATCTCACGCTTTATCGCACCTATTGCTGCAAAGCAGGGTGCACAGAGCAGATTGAAGATCATGAATGCCATGGCTGCCATAGGTGTGTAGTCATCAGCTACACGTGCCCATATGCCCTCACCCTCGTCTCCGAGCTCTTCTCCGACAGCTTCTTCATCATAGTTGTACAACACTCCGAAGGTACCGACGACCTCTTCCTTTGCCACCAGTCCGGTCACTGTCGCGACGGTGGGCTTCCAGCTGCCAAAGCCGAGCGGTCTGAATATGAATGAAAGCCCGTTACCGACACTTGCGAGAAGTGAAGCATCCATTGGAGCCACCTCCTCTTCCGGTATGTTCATCCTGCCGGCAAGCTGAGCCGTATATTCCGGAGTAGCTATGGTCTCGTCTTCAAAGAGACTGTCTACCATGCCGAACTGTCCGTTTACACTTCCGAATGCGGACAGGAACCAGATGATGATCGAAGAGACTACTATCACGGAGCCTGCTCTCTTTATGAATGACCAGCCTCTCTCCCAAGTAGCACGGAGCACTCCGCCCACATTGGGTATATGATAGGCAGGGAGCTCCATTACAAACGGAGCGGGCTCACCCGCAAACTGCTCAAACTTCTTGAGTATGATACCTGAAAGAATAATGGAGCCTATGCCGATAAAGTAAGCTGAAGCGGCTACCCACGGAGATCCTCCGAATATAGCTCCCGCTATCAGTCCTATGATCGGAAGCTTCGCTCCGCAGGGCATGAAGGTCGTAGTCATGACCGTAAGCTTCCTGTCTCTGTCGTTTTCAATGGTACGTGAA
>CAJOME010000136.1 GCA_905235585.1 uncultured Lachnospiraceae bacterium
ATCATAGGACAGGGCAAGATAGACCAGATACTCTCCGGCAAGCCCGAGGAGCGGCGTGAGCTCTTTGATGAGGCATGCGGTATCGTAAAGTTCAGAAAGCGCAAGGATACTGCGGTAAAGAAGCTCGACAGCGAGAAGGCAAACCTGGTGAGACTGAATGATATCCTTTCTGAGGTCGAGGGCAGGGTAGAGCCTCTCAAGAAGCAGTCCGAAAACGCAAAGGTTTATCTTGAGAAAAAGGAAGAGCTGAAGAAGCTTGATGTGAATATCTTCCTCGCAGAGTCAGAGCGGTATGAGAGACTGCTCAAGGATCTGGAGGTCAAATACGACGCGGTGATAAACGATATAAGCGGTGTGGAAAAGGAGTTGTCCGAGAGCCACAGCAAATACGAGGAAGCAAGCCGCAGGATAGAGGACTATGATACCCGGATAGAGAGCATGCGTCAGGAAATAACCGACTCCAACATGAAGCGCAGCCAGATAGACTCACAGATAAGAGTCCTAAGCGAGCAGATAAATTCCCTGCGTACATCGGGAGAGCATTTCCGTGACCGAAGCGCAAAGATAAAAGACAGCATAGAAATGCATGGCAGGGATCTGGAAAAGCTCATAGCCGGCAAGGAAGAGATCGATACCAAAGTATCCGAGCTCCAAGAAGCCGGAAGCGGTAAGACGGAGACTCTTGCAGACTATGACAGCAGGATAGAGGAAGCCGGCAGGGAAGCGGCGATCAAAAAGCAGACCGTACTCGATACTATCGACGGGAGAGGTGCGATAAAGGGTGAAAAGGAAAGACTCGCAACCCTTCTTTCGCAGAGTGAGATAAGGAAGGCCGAGCTTTCATCGAGACTGCTTCGGGCAAAGAGCTCAGAGGCCGAGGCTGAAGATGCGATAGTGAACATGAATAATGAAATGGAGAAGATCGCATCAAGGATCAGAGAGCTGAACGGGAAGAAGGAGGAACGGGATAAGGAGCTCGCCTCCGTAAATGAGAAGATAGACGAGGCTGTCGAGAAGGAGCGCGCGATAGAGACGGCCTACACCGAGGAGAAGACCAGGCTGGAAAGCCTTAAGAACATAGCGGAAAGATATGAGGGATACGGTCATGCGGTACGCTATGTCATGGATCGGAAAAAGAACAAGTCTTCACGTATATGCGGTGTGGTCGCGGATCTTCTGAAGGTGGATCATAAATACGAGACCGCGATAGAGACGGCGCTCGGAGCGAATATACAGAATGTGGTCGTAGAGGATGAGAAGGCCGCAAAGGTACTTATTGAGGAGCTGAAGAGGGAACGTGCGGGACGTGTCACCTTCCTGCCGTTAAACACCATACAGGAGAGAGACTTTAAAGCAAAAGAAGCCGTAAACGAAAAAGGTGTGATAGGGATGGCTGACACTCTGGTAAGGTGCGATAAGAAATATGACATCGTAGCCAAAAACCTGCTCGGCAACTTTATTGTGGTGGATAATATCGACAACGCGATAGACCTTGCAAGGAAATACCGCTTTACGTTGAGGATAGTTACGGAGGCCGGAGAAGCCCTGAATCCCGGCGGCGCGATAGCCGGAGGTACATACCGGAACCAGAGTAATCTCCTCGGCAGAGGCCGGGAGATAGAGGAGCTCACAGCCGATCTTAAGAAAAAGCTGCTGGAAAAAGATGAAATACTGCAGTCTATCGAGGAGCTTCGCGATAAGAAGACTGAGATAAGGAATGCGATACAGGACGTTTCGGATGAGCTGCAGGGGGAGAGCCTGAGGCTAAACACCGCAAAGATGAACCTCAATCTTGCCGAGGAGAAGAAGAGCGAGAACATAAACGGAAGTGCAGGCATCGCCTCGGAGGTCGGTGAGCTTGAGAAAGAGATAGAGGACATCAAAAAGCAGCAGAGTGAGAATGAAGAAAAGCTGAAGCTTTCCGAAGAGACCGAAAAGAGTGCGGATGAAGAGGCCGCAAGGCTTGATGCTCTGATAAAGCAGCTCACGGAGGAGTCACTTACCCTGAGGAAGGAAGTGGGTGAGAACGACCTGCGTATGACCAAGTTCATAGAGCAGCAGAACTATGCGAAGGAGAACATAGACAGGATAAAGGGCGAGCGCGCAAGGCTTCAGGCGGAGCTTGCCGATATCGGTGAAAGCATCAAAAAGACCGACGAGGATATCTCTTTTAAGGATGATCAGATAAAGAGCCTGCAGGAGACACTGTTTTCCGCCGGAGACTATGATGTCGAAAAGCAGGACGAGCTGAAAAAGCTGATAGAAGAAAGAGAAGGTGCGATAAAGACACAAAAGAACCTGTACGATGACAGGGATGCCATAAACGAGAGAAGGACAGAGCTCGACAGGGAGAAGATACGTCTCGACAACCAAAAGGAAAAGCTGACTGAGAATACCGACAGTCTGACCAAATATATGTGGGATGAATACAATCTCACCCTTATCTCTTCAAGAGAGCTCAGAGATGATACACTCGGAGACCTGCCGGAGATGCGTAAGGACTCGGTAAGGATCAAGGCAGAGATAAGAAATCTGGGCGATGTGAATGTCGCAGCCATAGAGGAATACAGAGAGCTGTCGGAGAGATATGAGTTCCTCACTAAGCAGAGGGATGACATTATACACGCGGAAGAGGATCTTACCACGATAATCAATGAGCTTACGGAATCCATGAGAAAGCAGTTCATTGAAAGATTCAGACAGATCGACAAACAGTTTGACATTGTATTTGCGGAGATGTTCGGAGGAGGACATGGCACTCTCACCCTTACGGATGATGAGGACGTGCTGGAGGCAGGTATCAATATCATCGCGCATCCTCCGGGCAAGAAGCTGCAGAACATGATGCAGCTGTCCGGCGGAGAGAAAGCGCTGACCGCCATCGCGCTGCTTTTTGCGATACAGAATCTCAAGCCTTCACCGTTCTGTCTGCTTGATGAGATAGAGGCTGCACTGGATGAGGCCAACGTGGAGCGGTTTGCTTCCTATCTGTCAAAGCTTACCGAGCATACGCAGTTCATAGTCATCACTCACAGAAGAGGTACGATGACCAAGTGCGACCGGCTCTATGGCATAACTATGCAGGAGAAGGGCGTATCCACTCAGGTGGCGGTGAATCTTGAGGATGCGGCATGGGATGAGAAGAAGGATGACTGATAATGGGATTTTTTGATAAGCTTTCGGATTTTTTTACAGGCTATGAAGAGATAGACGAAGAGTTCTTCGAGGATCTCACCGATACTCTCATCATGGGAGATGTGGGGATGCTCACGGCCGGGCAGCTTGCGGATGAGCTCAAGGAGCGTGTAAGAAAGGAAAAAGTAAGTGATACCGAGGAAGCCAAAAAGGTACTCACCAAGATAATGGAGGAAAGACTCGCGGCCATATCTACAGAGCATGACTTTGATTTTGAGGACAAAAAGTCCGTGGTGCTCGTGGTAGGGGTAAACGGAGTCGGCAAGACTACCTCCGCGGGCAAGCTTGCCGCAAGATACCGCGCTCTCGGGCGCAGGGTGATGCTTGTAGCGGCGGATACCTTTCGCGCGGCTGCAATAGAGCAGCTTACCTCCTGGGCCATGAAGACGGGGGCAGATATAGTAAAGGGCAGAGAGGGAGGAGATCCCGGCTCCGTGGTATATGATGCGATACAGTCGGCAAAGGCAAGGGATTACGATATGCTCATAGTTGATACCGCAGGGAGGCTTCACAACAAGAAGAACCTGATGAATGAGCTGTCAAAGATAAACCAGATAATAAAAGCCGAGTATCCCGATGCCGTAAAAGAGACTCTGGTTGTGGTGGATGCCTCCACGGGGCAGAATGCGAAGGAGCAGGCAAAGGAGTTTAACGAGGTGACCGATGTATCCGGAGTGGTGCTCACAAAGCTCGACGGCTCCGCAAAGGGAGGTATAGTGATAGCGATAGAAAACGAGCTGTCCATACCCGTGAAGTTTGTGGGTGTAGGCGAGGGAGTGAGTGACCTGAGACGGTTTGATGTGGAAAAATACATGCGGGGGATGCTGGGAGACTGATGGAAAAATGTGATGCATTCACGTATAATCCGGCTTGTGCCGGTTTATCCGAGGGCTGGGACGGGAGATTAAAATGAACAATGATTATCTTACACTGAAGGCATTTGAAGAGGCAGCGGAAAAGGTCAGAGAGGTCACTCTTGATACCAAGCTGATATACAGTGATTATTTCTCTGCCATGACGGGAAGAGACAATAAGGTATACCTTAAGCCGGAGAATATGCAGCGTACCGGAGCCTACAAGATAAGAGGCGCATATTTCCGTATCAGCAGACTGAGTGAGGCAGAGAGAGAAAGGGGTGTGATCACCGCTTCTGCCGGAAACCATGCGCAGGGTGTAGCCTATGCCGCAAAAAAATACGGGATAAAGGCTGTCATAGTGATGCCGAATACCACTCCGCTCATAAAGGTAAACCGTACCAAGGCACTCGGCGCTGAGGTGGTGCTTTACGGAGATATCTACGATGAGGCATGTGAGAAGGCTATGGAGCTTGCCGAAAGCGAGGGGTATACCTTTGTACATCCCTTTGACGATGAAGGGGTGGCTACCGGACAGGGCACTATAGCATGGGAGATAT
>CAJOME010000137.1 GCA_905235585.1 uncultured Lachnospiraceae bacterium
ACAAAAGGGAGTGGCGGGATGTTCCGCATTATGTCAACTACGGTCGGATTGATCAGAAACGGCACCCTCACATAATCATCATATACATTCTCGGTGAAAGTATTCATCCGCCTGCGCTCCGCCGTAAGACGCCCCACATCTATGTCGGCCGTGATCATACCCTCCGTAAAAAGCTCTGACTCGGCAAGTATCTGCCCGTTCTCGGCTATGATGTCATGTCCGCCGAATACAAGATCCTGAGATGACTCTCCTGCTCCGGCAGAAGCATATATATAAGCCGCCACTCTGGTAGCCGAGGCTGACGCTATGAGCTGTCTGCGGTATGCATCCTTGCCTATCACCTCATCGGATGCCGAAAGGTTCACTATCATATCGGCTCCGGCCATCGCATGTACTATTGAGGGCGGAGCAGGCACCCATGCGTCCTCGCATATCTCGCAGGCGATCCTTAGATCAGGCAGGCTCTCCCCGTTCTCAAATATGATATGTGTGCCAAAAGGAATACCCGTGCCGAAGAAATCCGTCGTAAGCACCGACGCATTGCCTGATGTGAAATATCTCGCTTCGTAAAACTCAGAATAGTTCGGTATGAAGGTCTTGGGTACTATGCCGAGGCACAATCCCCTGTGTACCGCAGCCGCCACACTGTACAGCTTGTCCCTGAAGTGATACGGGAGGCCCACGAAAACCAGTACATCAAGATCCGAGGTATACTCCGCTATGGTCTTTAGCTCCTCCTTGCATGCATCTATGAGTCTGTGCTGCAGGAGCAGGTCACCGCAGGTATATCCTGACAGTACCATCTCCGGAAACACTATGACCTTGGCGCCTTTAGCCGCTGCTGCATCTATGCCCTGTATGACCTTTTCAGCATTGTAGTGGGGATCCGCCACCCTTATCTTTGGTGTGACCGCCGCCACCCTCACAAAACCGTCTTTCATTTCCCGTATTCCTCCTAAATATATGACTTTCTGCGACTTGCAATCAGAAACACGCATTTATGCGGGTTTCGTGCCATAGTATATAGTTTGCGGCATGCAAGCCCTACTCCGGCAGAAATTCCGCTAAGGCTCCGTATTCCTGGTTTTCTTCCAAGCTGCGCCTCGGGGCAACCCCGTATTTATTATGATACTCCTTACTGAATATCGAGTAGCTTTCATAACCGCATCTGTAACAGGCTTCCGACGGATCCTCTCCGCTCATTATCATCTCATGCGCTCTGGTAAGCCTCCGGTTTACGATATATTCATTCATCCGACATCCGAACGCATCCTTGAAGGCAGCCATCATCTCTTCTTCGCCCATATCAAAACGCTGTGAGATATCCTCCGGCGAAAGAGTTTTGTCCAGATTCTCGTTTACATACCGGAGTATATTCAGCATCGTGTCATCCTCAGGCAGATGCAGCGGTACTGTAAGGGAAGTCTCCTCACGGCATCTTCCGGTTTCTATAAGAAATCCGATCACTCCGAGTCTTGCCGCAAGATGCGCGGCATATGATGAGGAATGTGTCTCTTTATCTATCCTTTCCAGAATAGCGACAAATCTTTCCGCCTCGTTTCCGTCAGGTCTTACCACATTGCCGCTTGCCGATGAAAAGAGCTCATAAATATGACATTCCGGTATATCAAATGCCTCCAGCATACCCTGTGAAATATAAAGTGTATATCGGTCATAGAGCTCTCCCGCTTCAAAGAAGGGCTGATGCGGCACATTTACTCCCACCAGGATGACATCTCCGGACTCTATATCGTACAATCTGCCGTCTATCATATAGCTGCCCTTTCCGTACTTCACGAAAGTGACCTTGTAAAAAGTATGAAAGTGTGTGGCTGTATCTGTGCCTAAAGCGTCCGTATTGTGGAAAAGTCTGAAATCCTCATGCAGATAGCCTTTTTCCGCTATATTTTTCTTATCCATCGCATTATCTCCCTATATGGGATGGAAAACTGTGATCTGCCCTAAACCCGTACCGATCCGTTTTCAAACTCCTATGCCTGAAATTATCTCACCTATCCTATGTGGATACAAGCATCATGAGCATTTTTTATGGCTTGCCGGTTACTGTGTGTTACTGTTCGCACCTTACAGGTGCTCACAGCAACTGGATTTGCCCAATAAAATTGCCTTCGGCAATGGGGCAAATCTTTGTATTGGCTTCTGTAATCTTTCTCACGCTCAGCGCAGCAAGTGCGCAGAGCTGTCTGAACAGTAACTACTGTGTTACTGTTCACAGTTGATTCGCACGACTGCCGCGCGATCACAGCCCAAACCGGATGGCTGAGCTTGCCGATATGCTGATGCGGTATTAAGATGTACAGCATGAATATCATACCCATAGCTGATCTGAATAATAAAGAGCTTGATATATACGCAAGACTTTCCGAGACACAGCTGCTGCACTACAATGAGCCGAAGCCGGGCCTTTTTATCGCCGAAAGTCCGAACGTCATACGGATGGCTGTAGCAGCCGGATATGAGCCGGTATCTCTCCTTGTGGAAGAGGAACGGCTTGAAAAAGAAGCCGGTCCTGTGATCAACTGTATCAAGGAAAAGATCGGCGAAGAGACCGCCGACGGACTGCCTGTATATATCGCAAAGCGTGAAATACTGAAGGAGCTGACAGGCTACGCTTTAGTCAGGGGACTATGGGGTGCCTTCAAAAGAAAGCTCATGCAGGATATCCGTACATTCTGTACCGATAAAGACAATCTTGCAATCCTTTATAATATCGTAAATCCCACAAATGTCGGTGCGATCACAAGATCGGCTGCCGCTCTCGGTATGGACGGTATGATAGCCACATATGATACGGTAAATCCACTCAGCAGGAGATCCGCAAGGGTCAGTATGGGCACGGTTTTTCAGATACCGTGGACCACAGCCGGAAGATCGGAAGCAGAAAGCGCCTCCCTCATCGCCACTCTTAAATCTCTGGAATATACGACCGTGGCAATGGCACTGACCCACGAAGCAAGGGGCATAGATGATCCTTTGCTCAAGTCTCATAAAAGAAAAGCTGTGATACTCGGTACTGAGGGCTACGGACTCCCTAAAGAAGTGATAGAAGCCTCTGACTATACCGTAAAGATACCGATGCACCACGGAGTAGATTCGCTAAACGTCGCAGCCGCCAGCGCAGTATGCTTCTGGGAGCTTATGCGATGTTGAGTTTTTATTTTAGAGCTTCCTGTAATACCCGGGAAAAGTTTAAGCCCGCTGCCATTGCTTTTTCATAAGCCATTCTGGTAGGGAAATTCTGCCCTGCTATAGCGCCTATCCATGCAAATCACACATATTCTTTGTTTCAGCTATTATCTTTTATACGTCTACAGCCTACTTCCTCTCCTATCCAAAACAGCGATAAAAAAACAATAGCCAATATCCCATTGGTCATGTTAAAGAAAACCCAGTAAATGAAAGAAGTTTTACCATAAGCGTGTAATTCACTAATAATAGTGTAATACGGTCTAATTATAAATGTAATGAGAATAGATGCAACGATTGCAATAACAAATCGTTCAAGAGCTTTACCTGATAAGCATTTCCCTGTTTTTACTCCTGTAATATATGTAAAAACAGCTAAGCATGGATAAATAACAGGAATCAAGAAAAATAGGAGTATAAAAAATCGCCCCTCCTCTGGCAAAAAAGGAAATACCGTCACTAAAGCAGTGAGTATTATCATAAAGATCAATAATGGTTTCAATGACTTTTTCATAGCCTTCTCCGCAAATATATCCCTCCCCTTTCATAGATATATTTTAATATCAGAACACTACAAAAGGAAGTCTGGTTCAAGACTGTTCATCCATATATTGTGGACATTGACAAATTCCATATCAAAGCTCAAAATATATAAACTATTACTCGATATCCTTCTCTCGGATATCTCAACTATTCTTTTATTCTGTAAGGAGGCATATCTATGTGTAATTCCAGTCTTAATGTTTTTTCCGAAACTCTCATTTCGCTCTCAGGCACAATTAAGTACACTCTTCTCAATGATGTCGTGTTCCATATCGCGATGAACCGTTCTCCGAATGTAGCTCTTAAAGGTCTGATCAGCTCTCTGCTCGGTATTCCAGTCTCGGATATAAGGAGCGTACGTATCCTGAATCCTTTCGACTACAGGACCGCATCCGCAAAATATGTAGTACTTGATGTTAAAGTGGAGTTTAATGACAATGAACACTTAAACATAGAGCTTCAGACCTATCATGATGACTACTGGTCCAACCGCTCGCTTGTTTATCTTGGACGGACATTTGATGATCTCGGAAGCGGTGATGATTATTCGCAAATATTCCCTGCCACGCATATAAGCATAATGACCTATGATATGTTCCCAGACCACCCTGAGTTTTATGCACACTATCTCATGAAGAATATTAAAAACGACAACGTTTACGCTACAAATTTCCGTTTGAATGTGCTATGTTTAAAGCACATAGAGCTTGCCACCGGGGAAGATACAGAAAACGGACTCGTCTCCTGGGCAAAGCTCTTCCTTGCCACTACATGGGAAGAGGTTAAGAAGCTTGCTCTTGAAAGTACAGT
>CAJOME010000138.1 GCA_905235585.1 uncultured Lachnospiraceae bacterium
ATTGCAATCTGGCAATATGATATTATTTTAAAAAAAGTTATTCAAGAAATTATTTTTATTGCTCATAATTCTTTCATAAATAAAATAATATCTCTTAAATTTTTATAGGAACAGAAGTTATCATATATTTTTAAGAAATAATACTTAATTTCAGACATGGAAAGACGCGTGATAGAGACAAACTTAACCGTTGAAGATGAACGGATAGAGACATCGCTCCGACCTAAAAGGCTTAATGAGTATATAGGTCAGGATAAGATAAAGGAGCAGATGCAGATTTATATCGAAGCAGCCAAAAGCAGGGGAGATGCTTTGGATCATGTCCTGCTTTACGGACCTCCTGGGCTTGGCAAGACTACATTGTCTGAGATCATAGCCAATGAAATGGGGGTTCATATTAAGATCACATCAGGACCTGCAATAGAAAAGCCGGGCGATATGGCTGCCATACTCAACAACCTGCAGGAGAATGACCTCCTTTTTATAGACGAGATACACAGGCTGAACAGACAGGTGGAGGAGGTTCTTTATCCTGCCATGGAGGACTATGCGATAGATATAATGATCGGCAAGGGACCTACTGCGAGATCGCTCAGGCTCGATCTGCCGCACTTTACTCTTGTGGGCGCGACTACACGCGCCGGACTGCTCTCAGCGCCTTTAAGGGACAGATTCGGAGTCATACAGCGTCTGGAGTTTTACAATGTGGATGAGCTGGCTCTTATCATCAGCAATTCGGCTAAAAGGCTCGGTGTATACGTAGACGGGCAGGGCGCTAAGGAGATGGGGATGCGCTCCAGAGGGACACCTCGTATCGCAAACAGGCTCTTAAAGCGCGTGAGGGACTATGCCGAGGTGCGGTATGAGGGAGAAATAACAGAAGATATTGCAAAAGAGGCTCTGGATATCATGGAGGTGGACAGATACGGTCTGGACAATACTGACAGGAATATGCTGATCACCATGATAGAGAAGTTTGACGGAGGTCCGGTAGGACTTGATACACTCGCTGCAACGATAGGAGAGGACTCCGGCACGATAGAGGATGTTTATGAGCCTTATCTCTTAAAAAACGGTTTTATAAACCGCACTCCTAAAGGAAGAGTGGTTACGGACAAGGCGTATGAGCACCTGCAGATGGGACTGTACACTAAAGGTTGAGTTTATTTTTTATCTTATCTATAAGGCTCGTATTTCTGATGCGGTATCTGCTGTAAGTGAGACCTTCCTTTGTTTCCATATATGAGCCTTTTTTCTTTTCGCTAAGAAGCGTTTCCGTACCGTCTTCCGATATGCCGTACAAGGCTGATTTTTTGTAAGGAGAATACAGTCTGAGAGCGCTTATGTTGCTTTCATGCTTACTGCTGTATACTACGGTATAGTCGACTGACATATCATCGGAGGATACCGATACCGTAAGCCGGTCGCCCTTTATGAAGTTGCCGGATACCAGAGCCGCATGCATTTCAGTACCGGGATAAAGCTCGTCGCTTGTCAGAGTCTTTTCGACCATATATTTCTCTCCTTCAATGATCAGGGGAGCGGTCAGTCTGGCGCTTTTGTCATACTCTTCCCAGAGGATGTACTTTCCGTCGGAAGGAGGGAGGATCGGAGGCTCGATATCTGAAAGGCTGGAGCCGTACGGGAGAGAGGTCTGCTTTATTATTTCGTCCTCGACTCTGAATATGATACGCATGTTATTAAATTTTGCCGGAACGTTATTGCCGGATACGAGAGCGGCGTACGAGACCGGTTCCGCATGACCGTTAAAGCTCATATTATCGATACCGGCTACGCTGTCGTTTACAAAGACGTTGCCTGATACCGCGTCAAGGCTCATGGAATGTGTCTCACTGTCTGTGTCTATCTGACCCGCGATAGAGCCGTGCCTGTCGCCTGCGCTTTCAAACGCAGGGATAGCGGAACAGTCTTTTACAGTAGTACCGTATCCTGCTATGCCGCCTATGAAAGAGCTGCCCTCCAGGATATTGGTAGCGCAGGAATCTTTGATGATTGACTGTGACTGTCCTGCGATACCTCCCACATAGCTTCCCTCTTTAGAAGATACGGAACCATAGCTGCTGCTTCCTGTCACAATACCATGCTCCATGTATCCGACTATGCCTCCGGCACCATCCTTTTTGCTTTCTATGATAGCGTCGTTTTCGCAGGAAAGGATGACGCTGCGCAGCAGATATTTAGCTGAGAAGCCGCCGTCCATGCTTCCAGCGGCATTCTGCTCAGGATCATCGGTATCTATGGACATGGCGCCTGCTATGCCGCCGATATTTATATCGCCCTTTATGGTGCCGGTGTTGTTGCAGTGATCGACACGGCCTTCCTCTATGCTTTCTATCTCTTCATCGGATACATCAGTAATGATATCGTCTGACCTGCCGGATGCAAAATTGCCTATTGAGTCGAGCTCATCGGAGATGATATGAAATACGGTATTTACCTGATCATTCACATCTCCAAGATCCGCGGTGACCTTTTCCGAGGAAATATTACTGTGATCCGCCAGTACGGAGAGAGTATCAGTCATGCCCTTCAGATTGAGTCTGAGAAGCTCTCTTGAATCGTCAAAATCAGATCCCAGATAGGGCATACCGGGACTGTCCATGTCGTTTATATGCTTTATGACATCCTTTGAGTAGCTGTAGCCCTCGTCAATGTCATCAGTGACCTTATCAAAATCTTTTTTTACAGCACTTCTGTTTCCGGAGATGGTACTTGCAGCATCCATGGCATGGGGAATAATAATTGTCGTTATGGTATCTGCCGCCTGGATTTTTTCCGGCAAAGGCTTATTCGAGCTTATCGTATCCGCAGCCTCATTGATAGATACGATATCATTGGAAGAGAGCCTGTTATAAACATCTGCGTCCTTCACCAGCTTGTTGAGGCTGTCCGATGTGTCGGAAATATGGTCATTTGCTCTTGAAAGATACTCAAAGAACTTTGGCATCTTGTCTGTCAGATAGTCGACCCTTGCTTTAAGTGAATTTGCGGTATAGGATACTGAATTCAGGTAATTCTTTGTGGTAGTCATAAGCGTATCACCGGCGGTTACCGCGTTATCGGCATAGGCGGAGAGGAGCTTGACATCATCACTTATGGTATCCACGGAGGAGTCTATGTCGCCCAAAGAGACATCCACCAGATCATGGAGCTTGTCCACAGCATCGGGAAGACTCTCAAGATCATCAAGGGTGAGGTGAGGCTCCATCTGTCCGACTATACCGCCGATATCCTTACGTCCGTATACCTCGCCATCATTGTAACAGAAGGATACGAAGCCGGCCTGTCTTCCGACTATACCCCCGACGTTATAGCCGGTGTGTTCATAGCCTATGGTGGCGTGATTCCTGCACTGATATACGGCACCCTTGGAATATCCGGCTATCCCGCCCGTATCTACACCGTTATTGGTTCTTACGGTAGTATCGGAGGAATCATTGAAGGGATTCAAAGCATCGGTTCCGCCTGAGAGGATCGCGGATACGGTATCGCTTCCGGGATCCATGGCATCGCTTTCCTTCACCCATTCGGTAGTATTGTTGAGATTGCCGTAATTATTGGAGTAGGCCACGACACCGTAGTTTTTGCCGGTGATGCCGCCGGTGTAATAATAACCGAAGATCGAGGCATTGTTTGTGCAGGCCATGATAGTACCGGGCACCTCGTTGACAGCAGCAATACCGCCCGTTATTGTTTTGCTCCGGATCTTTCCTTTGAAGATACAGTTTGAGATGATCCCTTCATTTATAGCGCAGATCCCACCTGTGACATCCTTCTTGTCGACCGCGTCTATATTTGCGTTTACGGTGAGATTTTGAACCACGGCACCGTGTCTTATATATCTGAAGAGACCCGAAGCGTAGCCGTCATCTCCCGATCTCAGACCTGAAATGGAGTGACCGTTTCCGTCAAATACACCCGAAAATGTCGGAATAGAGGAGAAGCTGTAGCCGGTCATATTCAGATCGTCGGTCATGATAAATGATCTGTTCTGGGTATAAGAATCAACAGTCGCATTTTTTGCAAGATCCATCAGATCCCGTGGTGTATTAATCTCTACCACGGAGTTTATACTGGGCATATTTTCGGATACCTTATTAAATGAAACAACATTGCCCTGTATGGCCATTGCTTCGCCGGCATAGATCGCAAGGCTTGTCAGACTGTCTGCGTACACGTCAGGAGTCGGGATGACCACAGACAACAGCACGGCTGTCAGTATAAGAGAGAGTCGTGACCTGAAATGCTTATTCTTCATCTTCAGCCTCCTCCGTATTGTCATCGGGCTGATCCCGGATATCTGCTGTCGGCGCTTCATCC
>CAJOME010000139.1 GCA_905235585.1 uncultured Lachnospiraceae bacterium
TATACTGTCAATGTACTTTTTTAGTGCTATAGAAACGCAGTTACTAAGCAACAAAAGCTATATGACTCACAAGAGCCGATAGCATATGTCGCAAAAACCCATATGTTTCTGCGACTGCTCACATCCATATATCATGTATTACTTTTTTATTTTTCAAGATATAGTCAATAAGCGATACTACAGTAAGGACGACTGCGATACATGTCACGACATCTGACGCTGTTTGCCACGCCGGATGATCTATGTCGGCAAGCAGCATGATCACCATCGCCATCTGAAAAGTGGTCTTCCACTTGCCCCACCAGGAGGCAGCTATCACCACATCCTTCTCCGCCGCTATGATACGAAAACCGGAAATGATGAACTCTCTTGCGACTATTATGATCACTATCCATGATGCAAGATCCCCAAGCGCCACCAGGCAGATCATAGCCGAGATCACCAGTATCTTGTCTGCAAGCGGATCCGCAAACTTCCCAAACGTCGTCACGAGATTGTATTTCCTTGCTATCTTTCCGTCAATCAGATCGGTAAGCGATGCTATGACAAAAATGGTGAGAGCGACTGGGCGTGATACGCTTCCAAAGCAGTCTGTCACGAGGATCGCAACAAAAAAAGGTATGAGTATCACCCTGAACAAAGTAAGTTTATTGGCCAGATTCATCTTCATTTATTATGTAAACCACCTCATATAATATCTGCAATAAGATCATATCCGTTTGAGCCGGTGACGGAAACATCCAACATATCCCCACTCATGATATTCTTATCCCTGCTCTTTACAAACACATACCCGTCTATATCAGGCGCGTCCCTGTAGCTCCGGCAGACATACACCTCTCCGTCGGTCTTTTCGATGCCTGACAGCGTATTGCCCGTACTGTCGATCATCCTGCCCTCAGCCATGACATGAAGCCGTCTGCCTTTAAGCGCCGCCTCTGTATCAAAGGCTATGCCCTGTTGGAGCTCCATTATCTCTCTTTGTCTCCTGTTCTTTGTAGCATGGTGTATCTGCCCCTTCATAGCTGCCGCCTCTGTACCCTCTTCTCTGGAATACGCAAAGCAGCCGAGTCTGTCAAAGCGCATACTCCTGACAAAGCTCTTCAGCTCTTCATGCTCCTCCTCTGTCTCACCCGGAAAGCCCGAGATCAACGTGGTTCTCAGGGCTATATCGGGAATCCTTTCACGGAGTTTATGAATTATGTCAACCAAGCCGTCCTTTGTTGCCTTTCTGCCCATGAGCTTTAATATCCTGTCTGAGCAGTGCTGTATCGGAAGATCCAGATAGTGGCATATCTTAGGTTCAGACATAATGCAGTCTATCAGTTCATCCGTTATCTCCTCAGGATAACAGTACATCAGTCTGATCCACTCTATGCCCTCTGTCCTGCACAGTCTTTGAAGAAGCTCCGGCAGAGCCTTTCTTCCGTATATGTCCGTGCCGTACACCGTAGTCTCCTGAGCTATCAGCTGTATCTCCTTTATTCCCCTTGCTGCAAGAGCCCCGGCATCGGACAGCAGATCCTCCATCGGTACCGATCTGTAGTGTCCTCTCACCTTGGGTATCACACAGTAGCTGCAGTTCTTATTACATCCGTCGGCTATCTTAAGGCTTGCGGAACACACACTGCCTGTGAGCTCTCTGCGCCCTTTCAGGTATACATACCGGTCTATGCTCTCGATATACGACAGGGCATGGCATCTGCTGTCTGTCTTGCCGTTGTATTCAGCCTTGAGCAGCTCATCCGCGGCATCGGCTATCGCATCTATCGAGGTAGTACCTATGATGGCATCCACCTCAGGCATGGTTTTCTTTATCTCATCAGCGTATCTTTGCGCCAGGCATCCGCAGACTATCAGAGCCTTTAAGCTGCCGTCTGTCTTCTTCGCCCCCATCTCTATGATGGTATTGATGCTCTCTTCCTTGGCATCACCGATAAAGCAGCATGAATTGATCACTATCAGATCGGCCGCATCCTCATCATCGGTCAGCTCATACCCTCTGGACAGGAGGAGTCCTATCATCTGCTCGGAATCCACGAGGTTCTTATCACATCCGAGAGATATAAAAAAGACCCTGAATGCTGTTTCAGGATCTTTCCTATGTCTCTTATCAGATGAACACTTCATCCTGATCGTGGCTCTCTATCTTGAGTTTGCCCTCGTACAGCTCCTCCACCGCTGTGGAAAGAGGCTTGTCATATTCATTCGTTTCTATCATCGGATCCGAACCGTCCACTATCTGTCTCGCGCGTTTTGCTGTAGCAAGCACTATGGAATATCTCGAATTGACTATCGGGGCATCGCCCTCCTGTACATCAGCATTTACAACATTCATCAGGTCTCCGTATGACGGGTGTAACATATATTTCCTCCTATCTGTCAGTACTTCTTCAGTCCGGCGATCAGCTTATTGATCACCGCCGATTCATGCGCTACGGTATGATGCGCAGACTGTATTATATCATGCACCCTTGCCGTGCAATCATCTATATTATCATTAATCACAAGAAAATCATAGTCTTTTATGAAATCCGTTTCTTCATATGCGCGTTTCATGCGCCTTGCTATGACCTCATCTGTCTCCGCACCTCTGCCCTTGAGTCTGCGGTATATCTCATCCGCATTCGGCGGAGTGAGGAAGATCAGCAAGGTATCGGGATACTTTTTCTTTACCTGCATGGCACCCTGCACCTCTATCTCCAGTATCACATCCTTGCCCGCATCCATCATGGCAAATACGAAATCCTTAGGGGTGCCGTAATAGTTGCCCACATACTCGGCATGCTCCAGAAGCAGATCGTTTGCGATCATGTCCTCAAACTGCTCTCTGGTCTTAAAGAAGTAGCTCTTTCCCTCTTCCTCGCCGGGTCGTGGTGTTCTGGACGTAGCCGACACGGAAAGTGCATAGTTGTCGTGTTCGGATATAAGCTTATTCATCACGGTACCCTTGCCGGAGCCGGCGAATCCGGATACTATCGTCAATATGCCGCGACCTGAATCTGTCATTTTATCTTCCCTTCTATGGTCACAATAAAAGTTCTTTAAAAGCCTTTTTTTATAAAAGCCCGCACGCGGTGCTTTATTGCTCATAGTCGTTAGCGTCTCTAATGTCCATGCAGAGCCTTGCGCAAGCGCAGGCTGCTGCATGGACATTGAGACCGGGCTTTTATTCTACGTTCTGGATTTGCTCCCTTATCTTTTCGATGAGGGTTTTAAGCTCTATGGCTCTGTCAGTAAGTGCGATGTCACCGGATTTTGAGAGCGTGGTGTTTGCCTCACGGTTCATCTCCTGCGCTATGAAGTCAAGCTTCCTGCCGCACGCACCGCCTCTATTCAGTGAATCAGTCATAGCCTGTACATGGCTTTTGAGTCTGACTATCTCCTCGTCCACGCATATCTTGTCGGCATATATAGTGACCTCGGTTACTATGCGTGCCTCATCTGCCTTGACATCAAGCGTTGAAAGCATATCGCGCAGCTTTTCTTCTATCTTCTGCCTGTATTCACTCACTATTTCAGGCGATCGCTGCTCTATAAACTCCACATGCGATGCCATTTCATCCAGCTTGGAAATAAGGTCTGTCCTGAGATTCTCGCCCTCCTTCTCACGTGCCGCAACGAAGTGTTCGCACGCTTCCCTCACCGCCTTTACAAGCGAAGTCCAAAGCTCTTCCTCATCTGCCTCCACGTCCTCCATGGTAAAGACATCGGGAAATCTCGCGAGCACTGAGAGTCTCATATCATTCTGTATCCCGAAATCATCAGCCATCTCCTGAATATACTTCATATACTCATGAGCAAGAGCGGAGTTGTACTTGACCGTCTCTGCCGCCTCGTTGTAGTCCTCGAAAGTAATGAAAACATCCACCTTGCCCCGCTCCATATACTCCCTCATGACATTTCTGATATCTGCCTCAAATGGTGTGAGCTTCTTGGGCAGCTTCACGGATACCTCGAGATATCTGTGGTTGACCGCCTTTATCTCCACAGTATACTTTCTATTATTCTCAGTAACCTCGGCTCTGCCGAAGCCAGTCATGCTTCTTATCGCTGTCATTTCAGATTATTCCTCAACAAATAATACAGTCACTTCGGTAATATGCAATCAGAAACACGCATGTATGCGGGTTTCGTGCCAAAGGATCGGATATGTGGCAGGCTTCTTCCCTTTTCACTCATCTATTTTACCACAAAAACATGAGATTGCATTCTGTTATCTTATCCAGAATCAGTCAAGTAATCGTTGGCAAATTTTCCAGTAATTCAATTTTTTCGATTTGAAAAGGAAACCTTTCCTCCGCTTCGCTCCGGAAAGATCTTTTAT
>CAJOME010000140.1 GCA_905235585.1 uncultured Lachnospiraceae bacterium
GAGACCAGCGCTACGACCATCATCGGAGGCGGTGACTCTGCGGCAGCCGTAAACCAGCTCGGATTTGCCGACAAGATGTCACATATATCTACCGGCGGCGGCGCTTCACTGGAGTTCCTTGAGGGTAAGGAGCTGCCCGGTGTATACGCAGCAGACAATAAATAAGCCAGATTACCTAAAAGTAAAGGAGAAAAAGTAATGGCAAGACGTAAACTTGTAGCCGGCAACTGGAAGATGAATATGACACCCACCCAGGCTGTCGAGCTCGTAAACACACTTAAGCCCCTCGTGGCATCGGATGACGTGGATGTGCTTTTCTGCGTACCCGCTATAGATATACCTGCTGTAGTAGAGGCTGCCAAGGGCACAAATATCAAGGTCGGCGCCGAGAATATGTACTTTGAGGAGAAGGGTGCATACACCGGAGAGATATCTCCCGATATGATCGTTGATTCAGGGGCGACTCATGTGATAATAGGGCATTCAGAGAGAAGAGAGTATTTCGGTGAGACAGATGAGACCGTAAACAAGAAAGTCCTCAAGGCTTTCGAGCATGGTCTTACACCCGTGATCTGCTGCGGTGAGTCTCTTACACAGCGTGAGCAGGGCATCACTATCGACTGGATCAGACAGCAGATCAAGATCGCATTCCTCAATGTAACTGCGGATCAGGCTAAGAAGGCGGTAATAGCCTATGAGCCTATCTGGGCTATCGGAACAGGCAAGACCGCTACATCCGATCAGGCAGAGGAGGTATGCGCGGCTATAAGGGCATGCATCAAGGAGCTCTATGGTGATGATGTGGCAGATGCGATCATCATACAGTACGGAGGATCTGTTAACGCTGAGAACGCGGCTGAGCTTTTCGCAAAGCCCGATATCGACGGCGGACTCGTAGGCGGCGCTTCACTCAAGCCCGACTTCGGCAAGATCGTAAACTACAACAAGTGATCTGTGATTTATAATTGAAGAAAAAAGGAGTCTAAATGTGTTTGCATTAGACTCCTTTTTTCTTTTGTTTTATAATAATTTTTTAATAAATAATTAGGATAAGGATAATAAACCTGATGGAGAGAAACAGCAGTTTCTTAAAAAAGGAGTTTGGAAAGTCGCTGCTTCCCGTGATGATATCAATGCTGGCGGGGACCGTAAATACACTTATTGACTCGGCTTTTGTTACAAGAAGACTGAATGCGCATGCACTGGCGGCTGTTAATCTGTGTATGCCTGTTTTTCTGACATTATGTATGGTGGGATGTCTGTTCGGGGTAGGTTCCTTTACGGCGGCTTCACGTGCTCTCGGTAAAAGAAACGAGGAAAAGGCTGTTAATTTATATCATTCTGCACTTCTGCTCTCTGTGCTTGCCGGTATTTTCTTCATGATACTTGGGATATTCTTTTCACAAGATATAGCCATGCTGCTGTGCAGAGATGCCAGACTTTTAAGCATGGTAAGGGATTATTGCAGGGTCACACTCATAGGTGCCGTTTCTTTTATCATTATATATATGCCAACGTATTTTATACAGCTTTCCGGCAGTGCCAAAGACATGACCATCATGATGAATATCATGATAGTCACGGATGTTTTTTTCGACTGGCTTCTGCTTTACATTTTTGATCTTGGCGTCAGAGGAGCTGCAGCTGCGAGTGTCTTATCTATGCTTTTGTCATGTGCATACGGCTTTAAGGTCCTGCAGAAGCAGGACGGGATATTCAGGTTCAGACTCGATCATATGCACTTTTTCGGTATAAAAGAGATGATGATGTTTGGGAGTACCTCTGCGGTAGGGAGTTTCTTTGATGCGATCCGTATGTTTGCCCTGAACTGGATCATATATCGTGCAGGAGGAGCACTGGCACTTGCAGTCTGGGCTGTTATCAACTCTATTATGGAGCTGTCTTTATGTATCAAAGCAGGGATACCACGGACAGCATCCCCTTTGCTCGGCATATACATAAGCGAACATGATAACGAGGGGGTCAGATTGCTGGTAAAGTATGAGGCTGTGGTGGGACTTATCATGTCGGCTGCCTTTTCCCTGGTTGTGATTATATTCAGCAGACCGATAGCGATCTTTTTTAAGCTCTCTCAGTCTTTATATATCCCGTTCGTCTGTCTCGGACTTTCAATGATGCTGGAAATGCTGTGTTCTATATTGGGTTCGTATTTCAATATTGTAAAAAGAATCCTGCTTTCAAATATCATTATGATCTCAAGAACCTTTATATTCACTGTGGGATTTGCATTTATTATGCTGAAAGCCGGATGGAATATATGGCTTTTCCTGCCGCTTAGCATGGCAGCGACTCTTGCTTTTACGGTGATCATTACAAGGGTGATATCCAAAGGATCGCATGATAATGAGCATCAGCTGTCCGGCATACTTCTGCTGGATGACTATCTTGAGAAGAATAATAAGATAAAATGCTTTTCGATAAGAGCCACGGATGAGATGATATGCAAAGCAAGTGAGGATATTTCAGAGTTTTGCATTGATAACAATATGGACAGAAAGCTTGCCACAAAGCTGGGGCTTGCCCTTGAAGAGGTGATGACGGTCATGGCAGGCAAGTCACTTAGGAATGAGAATGATCCGGTGGATGTCAGGATCTATTCATATGACGATGAGATGGGACTCAGCATTATGTGTTCGGGAAACAGATACAACCTCTTTGAAGAGGCGGAGAAAAATGAGGATGACTTTAATATGGGAGTCAAGATGATAAACAAGCTTGCAAGCGACTGTCATTATATTTATACTCTCGGAATGAATATACTTACGGTGGAGTTTCGATATGGGGTTCAACTATTTAACTAACAGCTTATATACTTTTTTGACAGGAGATTATATAGAAGGGGTCACAGATCTTGACAGGCTGGCCACGCCTGCATTACTGCGTATCTTTAGGAAAAAGATGCAGGATTATGTAAGGAAAACAAAGTGTGATGACCTGACATCCGGGCAGAAAGAGGAGGTGCGGGATTTTTACGCACGTTATGGGGGAACAGACCTTTTATATCACAGAGTTTACACTGCCCGTTCGGGGCGGTTTTACAAAGAGTATATCCCGGATGATATATATTTCAGCAAAATAGAGCCTTATTATTCCGACAGACTCACATCCAAATACATAGACAACAAATGCTTATATTACTGCTTTTTCTCTAATGTCAGGCTTCCCGGACTGATAGCCATGAGAGTGGGAAAGTTTTGGCTCGACAGCGAATTCAGGCTTATCGGGAAAGAAAAGCTGATGGATATCATTGAGAATAACGGGAGATTTGTGATCAAAAAGGCTACGGACTCCGAAGGCGGATACGGAGTAGAGTTTCTTGAGGGTGAGGAAAGAGCAGATGCCTTCAGGAGATTCATTGAAAATAATAAGACTGATATCGTAGTGCAGGAGGAGGTAAGACAGCACCGGGCATATGCTCATCTGAATGAGAGCTCGGTCAATACCTTAAGACTGATGTCACTGCTTACAAAGGATGGGGTGAAGATTCTTGCCGGAGCAGTAAGAATAGGTACTAAAGGAAGCAGGGTGGACAACCTGTGCCACGGTGGTGTGTTTTGCGGAATAGACAATAGCGGCAGACTGACCGAGACAGGTCTTTTGGATGACGGAAGCGTGATCAGGGAGCATCCGGATCATGGCTACAGTTTTTCGGATATTACGCTGCCGTACTATGATAAAGCAAGGGAGCTTGTTGAAAAGGCTCATGGCATAATGGGACATTGCAGGCTGGCTTCCTGGGATATCGCGATAGATGAGAACGGAGAAGCAGTTCTTATTGAGACCAATCTTGCACTTGGGACAATATTCAGCATGCAGGTGTGCTGCGGTCCTTTATTTGGTAAAGATACAAAAAAGATACTTGAAGAGGTGTTTTACGATAAAAAGGGAAACCGCAGAAAGAGACGCTATTTTGGTCTCAATCCGAGAGATTACTATTATATCAGGGACAATCTGCTCGGTATGCTGTACGGATATTACAAATCAGGATACACGCATATAAACCTGCTATCAAATCCTGCTCTTAAGGTGATAGACAGAAGGCTGGTAGCGAAAGTGGCTGATCTCTTTCCGGAGCTTAGCGACAGACAGAAAAAAGAGGCAAGAGGGTATTATAAGCCCTATGCGAAAAGGTTTAACATGGATTCACATCGGGTATATACCGGAGGTTATGGAAAGTTTTATCCTGAATTCATACCCGAGGATCTGTATATGTGTGACATAGACAGATATTTAAGTGACAGGGAGCTGGCTTACTATCTGGATAATAAGTGCTACTAT
>CAJOME010000141.1 GCA_905235585.1 uncultured Lachnospiraceae bacterium
AATTGCTGCGACAAAAAACATCTGTTTTTTAGATGTTTTTTGCGAGGCCCGGAGGGCCTCCAATCCTGCTGCTGCGATCACTGTCCATACTAGCTGGGTCTTACTTTTACTTATTCTTCATCTTAATATCTACATATACGCCTGCGGGCATTTCGAGCCTGGATAAGGAATCCACGGTCTTCTGCGTAGGCTGTATAATATCGATCAGTCTCTTGTGAGTCCTCTGTTCGAACTGCTCTCTGGAATCCTTGTACTTGTGAACAGCTCTTAAAATAGTAACGACCTCCTTCTTTGTGGGAAGGGGTACCGGTCCGCTGACCTCGGAACCGTTCTTCTTCACGGTCTCGATGATCTTCTTAGCCGATGCGTCTACCAGTGTATGGTCATACGCCTTAAGTGTGATTCTCATTATCTGATTTGCCATAAAAAAAGTCGCCTCCTTCGCGCGACACTGCAACAACCCCGGTACTGTCCTCCCCGGGACGAGCCCCGTTTCAGCCGGAATATTTTCCACTGACCCGGGCGTTTCCTGGGTACACACAAACCGAAGTTTCAGCAGTGACTTTGTCGTCAGTTATCATTAATTGACATTCGCTCCACGGAAAACCCCGGATCTCTCCGGCCCCTGCCTTACGGCTCAAACCGCATCCGAGCAACCTCACGCTTCATCGCTATCAATGTCACAGCAACTGATAGTATACCTTAGAGATATCCTATTTGCAAAGGAATCTTTTTTGAAAATTGTATTTTATTTAATACAATCCTGATCCGGTTTTCTCTCCTTATTCCGCAGCTTTCCGTTGTATACAAAATATGCTCCCATGATCCGGTATCTGTACCATATCATGGGAGCAATCTTATAGGTTATTGATTTCCATCAGAAAATCATAGTTTTTCCATAGCTGCCTCCTGCCCGGCTGTATCACGAGATTAGTGAACCTCCTGTCCAAGATGGAATAAAACTCGTTGGTATCTATCTTTTATTGACCGCGCTTTCATTATTGCTATGATTATTATTGAAATTATATTTTCATTATAATATGATTAAGACGATCATCACATGAGTTGCCCGACAAAAGACTGCGAAGCAGTCTCCGGCATACGATATATGGTGGTCAAGCTTGCTTGAAACCACCATATATCGTATGTTGGAGAGCCCGAAGGGCTTTTGTCGGGCAGCTCATAACATTATTTATAGGGGGATATTAAATGGACATTCAATATTTGCTGTGGCTGCAGAATTTCAGAGAAAGCATTAACAATGCCTGGACTCCATTCATGGAGTGGGTCTCCATGTTTGCCGTTGACTACCTGATACTGTTCGCCGTTTTCTACTATTGGAATATTGATAAAAGGAAGGGGCTCTATACACTGGTTTCGTACTACTTCTGTATGGTGCTGACCCCTCTCATAAAGCTTACCGCCTGCATATACAGGCCATGGATCCGCGACAGCCGCGTCCTGCCCGCAGGTGATGCCATCACCACAGCGACCGGCTACTCCTTCCCCAGCGGACATACCACGACAGCAGGCCCGCTTGCAGGAGGCATGGCAGTCAACACCTGGAAGGACAAGCGCACGCGCGCCATATCTGTTATCTTCATCATATTCATCCTTCTGACGGCATTTTCAAGAAACTACCTCGGAGTCCACACTCCCCAGGATGTGTGCACGGCTCTGCTGATCTCGGCGCTGAGTCTGTTTGGCACGGCAAAGCTTTTCACATATCTGGACAGGCATCCCGAAAAGGAAGATATCATTCTTCTGTGCGGATTCATATTCTGCTGTCTCGCCATTGTCTATATCACATTCAAGCCCTATCCCATGGACTATAACGCTGCGGGAGAGCTTATCGTTGATCCCGGCAAGATGATGAATGACGGCTACGGCGATCTCGGAAAGATGATGGGCTTCATAATAGGCCGCTATATAGAAAAGACCCTGATAAAATTCAGGCCTTTAAAGAACGGAGTAAAGAGCGTAATAATATGCCTTGTGGGTCTGATACCCATGATACTCCTCAAAAATTATTTCAGCCCCTTCATGACAGCCACGTTTGGCTCACACTGGGGCAAGCTTTTCTTCTCGATCATATATGCATGTTACTACATTGCACTGATCCCGTTTGTTCTGAAGCTTATAGGAAAACAGGAAGAAAAAGCCGCATAACGGCGCCCGCGCAATATCGTTTAAACATCTGAGAGCCCGCTGATATCGAGATTGGCAAAGTCAGCTATCCTGACCGGCTCCGAATACAGATACCCCTGAAGGGTCGATGCGCCGTAATCCTTGAGCACATCGCGCATGGATGCGGTCTCGACCCCTTCAACGGTGGATCTGACACCGAGATTATTGGCACAATCCAGCAGAGACTGCACAACATACTGGTTTTCCTTCTTATCCTCTATATTGATGACAAATGACCTGTCTATCTTGATAGTATCCACAGGGAGCTTGATCAGAAGCTCCATCGCAGAGAATCCCGTACCGAAATCGTCAAGAGCGACCTTGATCCCCAAAGATTTAAGGAAAACGATCTCGCCCTTTAAGAAATCCAGATCCATGAAACGACATCTCTCCGTCAGCTCAAGGCACAGATTTTTGGTAGGGAACTCTTCCTCTTCTATTATCTGCCTGAGATCCTTTCTGAAGTTCGCTTTTTCAAGCTGCATATAGGACAGATTGATATTGATGGTGAGGTCCGGGTTGATAGGAAGGACAGTCTCCTTCCAACTGCGCATGGCAGTCCTCAATATCCAGTTACTGAGATCGTAAAACAGCGGATCACTCTCAAGCCATGCCACGAACCTGTCCGGAGGAACTGAGCCATAAGGCTCTTTACTCCAGCGAAGGAGCGCCTCCGCTCCTATAAGCTTGTCTGTCTCCGATGAAACGATCGGATGGAAGCATAAATAAAAGCCGTCGAAGCCGTTAATAATACTGCTCCTTATTGCATCAATGAGAACGAGCTTGTCATGGATATCAGTACCACGGGAGTCAAATCCGGTCAGGTCGCCATGATGTTCTATCATCGACTCATCAAGGCCCACAAGGCCGCTTGAAAGGACAGTATGCTCATCTATATCATGATTGTCGATGTGAGCAAACGATCCCGCAAGATTGACGGATATCCTCGTATCCTTAACTACCAGCTCATGCATGGTAAAGTTCTTCAGATCATTGTATATGGAGACCATCTTGTCTTCATTATAAGCTGTGGATATCATGGCGAATTTGACGTCTCCGAGGCAATAAACGGAAGCCGCCAGATCAAGATCTATGAGCTTATCGGAGAATACTCTTAAAACGGAAATGCCGAATTCATAACCATAGACACTGTTGATCTTGGTAAAATCACACAGCCCCAGGAAGAGCAGATTGTATTCGCGTCCTTCATTCCGAATTTCTCTGACTGTATCAAGGAATTTGGTTCTGGCAGGAAGATTCGTAATGGGATCAAATTCATTGGCTATGCTGTGATTATCTATGATTCCGGCAAAATAGAGAGCGGTTCCGTCGTCATCTCTTATCATCGAGCCTCTGCAGGTGCACATAACATAATCGCCCTCTTTGTTCCTGGCTCTGTACACCATGTCATGATCGTCGGTCTCGCCCTTTGAAACAGCATCCATCTGCCTTAAGAACTCTTCACGATCATTGGGATGAATGCGCTCAAGCCATATATGGGTATCATCAGGATACAGTTCTGTGGGAATTCCGAACTGTTCTGCAAAATGCTCCGACCACATGGTCTTTCCCACCTTCATGTCGATCAGATAAACATGCTTGTTATCCGATGATCTGGCAAATGTTTCAAATATTTTAACGATCAGATCCGAATCCTTCATCGCCGTCTCCTTGAGCGCCATAAGGCACACGCAAAGTACGTATTGACCGTGCAGGTCAACATAATGCACCACAAATATGATCAGCCTGCCACATCATCGAATTCACGCAGTATTTCCTCTGAGGGCTCTTCGGTTGCTTTGCTTACGCAGATAATGAGCAGTAAGCTGATCACGAAGCCGGGAACCAGGGAATAGAGCCCTGTCACCGTGCCGAGAGTGTTTCCCGCCATAAACGGTATGTAATCCCAAAGGATGACTACCACCGCGCCGCTGACGATGCCCGATACAGCGCCCTTTAGGTTGGTCCTTCTCCAGAAGAGCGAGAGCAGTACCAGAGGTCCGAAGGCCGCGCCAAACCCCGCCCAGGCATCGGAAACCAGCTTCATTACCGAGCTGTCGGGATTCCAGGCGATAACATAGGCTATGACC
>CAJOME010000142.1 GCA_905235585.1 uncultured Lachnospiraceae bacterium
GAAGATGAGCGCGGCGCGTAAGTTTCTTGCCAAGGGAAACCGCGTAAAGGTGACGCTCAGATTCAGGGGCAGAGAGATGGCTCATATGCAGGACAGTAAGTATATTCTGGATGATTTTGCCGCAGCGCTTAGCGATGTGGCGGTCGTGGACAAGGCTCCCAAGGTGGAGGGCAGGACCATGACGATCACCCTGGCAGAGAAAAAATAAGGAGGACAGTAACATGCCAAAGATGAAGACGAACAGATCGGCTGCAAAGCGTTTCAAGCTTACAGGAACCGGTAAACTGAAGAGGAACAAGGCATACAAGCGCCATATTCTCACCAAGAAGTCACCAAAGAGGATCAGGAACCTGAGGAAATCTGAGATAACAGATCCTACGAACGAGAAGAATATGAAGAAGATACTTCCGTATCTCTAAAACAAGCAGTTCAAAGGAGGATAGATCATGGCAAGAATAAAAGGCGGAATGAACGCCAGAAGAAAGCATAATAAGGTATTAAAGCTCGCAAAGGGATACAGAGGAGCCAGATCAAAGCAGTACAGGGTTGCCAAGCAGTCTGTGATGCGTGCTCTCGCCTCATCGTTTGCGGGACGTAAGCAGAAGAAGAGAGATTTCAGAAGGCTGTGGATCGCGCGTATCAATGCGGCAGCACGTATGAATGACACCACCTACAGCAGGCTCATGCATGGGCTTAAGCTTGCGGGAGTGGACATCAACAGAAAGATGCTTGCTGACCTTGCCGTAAATGATGCGGCAGGCTTCACCACTATCGTGGAGCTTGCAAAATCAAAGCTGTGATTATATAATGATTTGGCTGCATCAAGTCAGTATACCTAAATGGCTTGATGCGGCATATACGCGAAGGAACTGAGCATATATGCAGGAGTGGCGGAATTGGCAGACGCGCAGGCTTCAGGTGCCTGTGACCGCAAGGCCGTGTGGGTTCAAGTCCCATCTCCTGCATGCTTAAATAATAAGACCCGGCGATTAGCAGGGTCTTATTATTTAAGCATTTTTTGTCCTACCTTCTAAGTGCCTGCATGTTCTTCTTGTTCTCATACATCGCATTGTCAGCTGCAATGATGGCAATAGCTGATATGAAATCCAGCCGGAATGATTTGAAAAATATCTTGACAATCAAAAGATCCTATAATATCTTAATACGCGGATAAGGTTTGAAAGTCAAAATACTTGATTATCTAAAGTTTTGATTGTCAAATCATCGTTGTTTATGATCATTTTGTAAAGGAGAGTAGAAAATGTTAGAAAAGTTAAAGGAGATCATTGCGGAGAAGTTGGGAGTTGAGATCGAGGATATCAGTGAGGAAAGCAGGTTCAAAGAGGATCTGAAGGCGGATTCACTGGATCTTTTTGAGCTGGTGATGGCTATTGAGGAGGAGTTTGGCAACAGCATACCCTCAGAGGATCTCGAGAAGCTTGTTACCGTAGGCGATGTGATCAGCTACATGAAGCAGCAGGGTATAGAAGAATGAAGAGCTCTGTAACGGAAATACTGGGCTGTAAATATCCGGTCATACAGGGAGGTATGGCATGGGTGGCAGAGCATCATCTTGCAGCGGCCGTATCCGAGGCCGGGGGATTCGGGATCATCGGTGCGGCTTCGGCTCCGGCAGAGATCGTCAGGGAAGAGATAAGGAAATGCAAGGCTCTGACAGATAAGCCATTTGGTGTAAACATCATGCTGCTCAATCCCAATGCAGACGAAGTAGCAGACATCGTGATAGAGGAGGGAGTGAGAGCGGTCACCACGGGAGCGGGTAATCCGGCCAAATACATGAGCAGATGGAAAGAGGCCGGAGTGAAGGTGATCCCGGTAGTGGCAAGCAGTGCGATGGCGGTCATGATGGAAAGAGCCGGAGCCGATGCAGTGGTAGCCGAGGGAATGGAAAGCGGAGGACATATAGGCAGCATTACGACCTTTGCCCTTATTCCGCAGGTATGTGATGCGGTAAGTATCCCTGTCATAGCTGCAGGGGGTATAGCAGACGGAAGAGGTATGGCTGCGGCGTTCATGCTTGGAGCCGAGGCAGTACAGATGGGCACCAGATTTGTGGCATCAAGGGAATCCATTGTCCATGAGAAATATAAAGAAAAGATTATCACATCAAAGGACATTGATTCCGTCGTGACGGGTACGACCACGGGTCATCCGGTGAGATGTCTTCGTAATAAGATGACAAGAGAGTACCTGAATATGGAAAAAGAAGGGGTGGAGCTTATGGAGCTGGAAAAGCTTACACTTGGCTCACTAAAAAGAGCGGTCATAGACGGTGACGTGATGACCGGAACACTTATGGCCGGACAGATAGCGGGTCTTATCAAAAGCGAAGAGAGTTGCAGGGACATAGTAGAGGGAATAGTCAGGGAATGTGATGAAGTGATCGGAGAGTACAGATAATGGGAAAGACTGCTTTTTTGTTTCCGGGACAGGGTGCACAGTCTGTCGGCATGGGAGAGGACTTCTGTAAGAGCTATAAAGAGGCGGCTGCGGTATATGATGCGGCATCACAGACAGTCGGGATAGATATAAGGGAACTGTGCTTTGAAAAGAACGACAGGCTGGATCAGACCGAATATACACAGATAGCCATGATCACAACTGAGATCGCGATGCTGCGCGTGATCCTTTCAAAAGGGTTCGGAGCAGATCTGGCAGCAGGATTAAGCCTGGGGGAATACGGGGCATTAGCTGCCTGCGGTGCGATGAAGGATGAGGATATCTTTCGTGTGGTGAGGAAGCGCGGTATATACATGCAGGAAGCGTATCCGGCAGGTGGAGGTATGACAGCCGTGCTCGGTATGGACGGAGATAAGGTGGCTGACATATGTGAATGTACTGAACGTGAGACCGGAAAGACGGTATCGGTCGCAAACTATAACTGTCCGGGGCAGATAGTCATCACGGGAGAGAAGAGCGCGGTTGATGCGGCTGCGGCAAAGCTCACAGAGGCAGGAGCGAAAAGATGCATTCCCCTGAAGGTGAGCGGACCGTTCCACTCGGCACTGCTGCAGGAAGCATCAAAGGAGCTTATGAAGGAGCTCAAAGCCACAGTGATAGACGATCCGGTGATACCCTATGTGACAAACGTGACGGCGGAATGTGTGACCGACAAGGATGCGGTCGCGGAGCTGCTTGCAAGACAGATATACAGTCCGGTGAGATGGCAGCAGAGCATAGAGCGCATGGTAGAGGAAGGGGTGGACACCTTTATTGAGATAGGACCGGGGAAGGTGCTGACAGGCTTTATGAAAAAGATCGCGCCGGATCTCAGGACATATCATATCGGCAGTACAGAGGAGCTGGAGAAATATCCGGAGGTGATAAATGCTTGAAGGCAGAGTGGCACTGGTGACCGGTGCCGGAAAAGGTATAGGAAGAGCGATCGCAATGGAGCTTGCGGCACAGGGCGCAAGGGTCGTGGTCAATTATAACGGATCCGAGGAAAAAGCGCTGGAGACTGTAAGGCTCATAGAAGAGGCCGGAGGGGAGGCATGGGCAGTGAAATGCGACGTCTCTGACTTTGATTCATGCGGTGAGCTGGCAAAAAAGGTCACGGAGAAATACGGTGGATTGGATATCCTGGTGAATAATGCAGGGATAACAAGAGACGGTCTCATCATGAGAATGTCCGAGGAGGATTACGATAAGGTACTGGACACAAATCTTAAAGGAGCGTTCAACACCATACGGCATTTCTCTCCGGGTTTTCTGAAACGCAGGAGTGGAAAGATCATCAATATATCATCCGTCAGCGGAGTATTGGGAAATGCCGGACAGGCAAACTACAGCGCGTCAAAAGCCGGACTGATAGGACTCACAAAAAGTGTGGCAAGAGAGCTTGCAAGCCGTGGGATCTGTGTCAATGCGGTCGCACCGGGCTTCATAGAGACAGATATGACGAAAAGCATGAGTGACAAGGCAAGGGAGGCTGTTATCGACAGCATACCCATGAGGCGGACAGGCACAGTTGAGGATATTGCCAGAACCGTAGCTTTCTTGTCCGATGCCGCATCGGACTATATCACGGGACAGGTGCTTTGTGTAGACGGAGGGATGGCGATATGAGTAAGAGGAGAGTGGTGGTCACGGGAATGGGTGTCGTGACACCGATAGGTACAGGGACAGATGCGTTTTGGAAATCCGTGAAGGAGGAAAAGACGGGCTTTGACCGTATCACTTCCTTTGACACGACAGAATATAAGGTGAAGCTTGCAGCCGAGGTAAAGGACTTTGATCCTGAGAATT
>CAJOME010000143.1 GCA_905235585.1 uncultured Lachnospiraceae bacterium
GCTGAAAGCAATGTATGTCGATGATGTCAGGATCAATCTTGTATTTCCCATGGGAGGAGCAGGCAGCAGATTTTCAGGAAAGGATTATGATCTGCCCAAGCCACTCATAGACCTGAACGGAGAGCCTTTCTTCAAGAGGGCTGCGGATTCGCTTATCGGACATGTGAAGTATGAGAGGCTGGTCTTTGTGGTGCTCAAAGAGCATATAAAGAAATATGAGATAGATAAGAAGATATATGAGTATTATCCGGACGCTAGGATAGTGAGCCTCAGCAAGGTACTGCCGGGGGCGGTCATGACAGCTATGGAGGGCGCGAAGGCCATACATAACGATCTGCCCGTCATATTCACCGACTGTGACCTGATGTTTACCTGCGATGCGATGTATGACTACTACAATGCGGACAAATATGACTGCGAGGGTACTCTGCTGACATTCAGGTCGGAGCTTGACAGGTACAGCTATGTGGAGACAGACGAGTGGTGTGACGATGACGGAAATACCGTAAATATTGCTAAAAGGACCGCGGAGAAGGAGGTCATAAGCGGACGCGCGATAACCGGTGCGTACGGCTTCAGAAATGCGTCGGTATTCTTAAGTACAGCGGAGAAGTATATAAAGAACTGCCCGTATGATGAGTATTACATGAGCGGCATCTACAATGAGCTGATCGGGAACGGGCGCAGGATACGAGTCTTTGATACGGACACGTTCTGCTCCTTCGGTACACCGGAGGAATACGAAGAAACAAAGAAAGAGTTGACACGGGAATGAAGAGAAGGCTCGCACTTTTTGATATGGACGGCACCCTCATAGATACGCTGATGATAAACTATGAGTCTTACCGTATAGCGTTAAAGGAAGTGGGTATAGACTTTACGCTTGAGACCTTTCGGGATGAATGCTTTGGCAAGAACTACAGGGATTTCCTGCCGGAGATAGTGGGCGGGGATGAAGCGCTGTCCGAAAGAGTCCATGTGAGAAAGCTCGAGCTCTATGCTCACTGCTTTGATATGGGACATGTAAATGAGACCCTGAAGGACTTTATCACAGGCTGCAGGGACAAGTATTACATGGCAGTCGCTACTACCGCCACAAGATCCGGTGTGGAAAAGATACTTGCGCATTTTGGACTGACAGAGCTGTTTGACAGGCTCTATACACAGGAAGATGTGACAAGATACAAGCCTGATCCGGAGGTATTCCTTAAAGCTATGTCTGACTTTGGGATAGGTCCGGAAGATACAGTCATATTTGAGGATTCCAAAGTGGGGCTTGAGGCGGCTTATGCCTCGAAAGCTTCAGTCATAAAGGTCGACAACTTCTGACGACAAATACGGAAAAATATGATATATTTTAAGAGGTTGTAATTTTATTGACCGTTGGTTTTGTTTTAGGAGACTATGGGGATGAAAGGAACTGACAGGCTCAGTTTTAGGCTGGGAGTTGCTTTTGCGGTTTTTTCAGTCGTCACGCTCATCATTGTGGGACTGATGACCTACATTAATCAAATGGGGATCTACAGAGCCCAGTGTGAGAGAAACATAAAGAATGTCGGACGCTACATCAGTAGTCTTATAGTAGCTGACGGAGTTGATTTCATCCGGTATATGGATTACTATCAGGAGCATTATACCGAGGTGGACATACCCGTTGATGTTGATGAATATGAGTCATATGAGAACAGATTCCGTGAGCTTTTTAACCAAAGATATCCGGGCAGGACATTTGGTGTCGACATAACCTTTGATGAGCTTGATGAGGATGTCAAAGAAGCATATTTCATTTATTCGCATGTTTACTGGCTCCTGACCTTTGAATGGGCCAGATCTGATTTTAATCTCCCGTATACTTATTTCCTGCTGCCGGATGAGACCACGCATACGGTTATGTATGTGGTGGACGGGGAGAGATCGTCCCGTGCCGAACATCTGGAGTTTATTGAAGATAATCCGCAGTACAAAGAGTATCATCATGAGCAGGGAAATGAGGCAGAGTATTTATATCTGGGTGATACATATTTCAATGACGATATTGAACAGTATGCTGTCGAGTGGGCTACATGGGAGACCGGTGAGGAGCAGGACGGCTTTGTGGTATGGCACAACCTTTGGGGAGACACCTATTCATACTATGTTCCGGTATGTATAAACGGAGAGAAGCTCGGACTCGTCGTCACGGAGATAGACATAGCGGATGTGAACAGCGTGATAGTGAAGAATACCGTCAGGCAGCTCGGAGTAATGTCTGTGGCACTGCTTTTGGGGATACTCTGTCTGCTCATCTTTATAAATAACAAGTTTATAGATAGGCTTGCCAGACTAGAGTCATATTTGACCAGATACACATCGGAAAAAGATCCGCGGATTGCTGAAGATATAAGAGCAAATATAAAGGGAAGAGATGAGGTAACTTCTCTTGCAAATGAAGTCGTGTCGATGATCATGGAGATAGAAAACCACATCAAGTTCCTGCGGATCACCAATCAGGAGCTCGCGCAGACAAAGGGTGATGTGGCGAAGATGAGCGATCTCGCACAAAAGGATGCTCTTACGGGCATAAGAAACCGCACGGCCTATGACAAAGAGACAAAGAAGCTTCAGATGTCTCTGAGTGAAGGAAACAGGGAATTCGGTATAGCAATGATAGATCTCAATTTCCTCAAACGTATCAACGATACATACGGGCATGATAAGGGCAATGAGTCTATAAAGAAGCTTTGCTATCTGGTATGCCATGTGTTTGAGCACTCTCCGGTGTTTCGTATAGGCGGTGACGAGTTTGTCGCCATACTTGAGAACGATGATTTCAGAAACAGAGATGCTCTGCTTATAGAGTTTGATGATGAGCTGGACAGATTGCGCGAGCTTGATGATCTGGATCCATGGGAGAGAATATCTGCGGCTATCGGCATAGCAGTTTATGACAGCACATGTGACAATAGTGTTGAGGATGTATTCAATCGTGCGGATACTATCATGTATGAATGTAAGAAGAGCATGAGAGTCAGACGTCAGAAATAATCTTATGATTTTCTGTGGCAATGCCTCAAGAAGTCAGTCATGAGTTTGTAATGCCCGGCACCACCTGCCTGCCGGATAGCAGGACTTAAGGGATAAGTTTTAGTCTGTGGCAAAGAAAAGGGATATAAAACATGGCAGGAGTATTGTACGGAATAGGAGTCGGCTCCGGAGACCCGGAATTGATGACGCTGAAGGCGGTAAGACTTATCAGGGAGATGGATATCATCGCCGCATCGGGAGAGGATGTGAAGAGGACAACGGCATATACTATTGTGCTTCAGGCTGTTCCGGAATTGGCAGATAAAGAGCTGCTCCCGATACATATGCCTATGGTGATGGACAGAGAATTCATTGCAAAGTATCATCGCAAGGGGGCAGAGGAAATTGCCGCAAAGCTTGAAGAAGGAAAAAACGTCGGTTTTATCACTTTGGGAGATCCTACTGTCTATTCCACGTTTTCATATATTGAAAAAGCAGTAAAGGATATGGGGTACAGGACAGTATATATAAGCGGTATCACCTCTTTTTGCGCCGCTGCGGCGACTATGGGCATTCCCCTGGCAGAGTGGAGGGAAAGCTTACATATCATTCCGGCCATACATAACCTTCGAGAGAAACTCGATGACGAGGGAAACTACGTATTTATGAAGAATGGCAGAAAGATAACCGAAGTCAGAGAGTTACTTAAGGAAAACGGAAGGGATGCAGTAATGGTTGAAAATTGCGGGATGCCGGATGAAAAAAGGTATAATGGGGTGGACGAGATTCCCGATGATACCGGATATTTTGCCCTCATAATCGCCAAATAAGCAGATAATAGTGCACCTAATGGCTGTTCAGAAGCTGATGAATGGCTCTAAAGGTGTATAAGCACAGGGATAAAGAAGTGTATTGAAAAATTGGCGGGGAAGTAAATGAAGAGATACTTATGTCTGATCCTTATTCTTGTCTTGGTATTTGCCATATCGGGATGCGGAGCAAGGGATGATACAGTGAAATATAAGCTAATGTTTAACGATAGTGATTTTGAGTCTGAAAAGACAGAGTATGCTGTGGGCGAGAAAGTGACCGTTCGTTATGA
>CAJOME010000144.1 GCA_905235585.1 uncultured Lachnospiraceae bacterium
GTATCTCATAGACGCCAAGTATGATCACAAAGGCAAGAAGTCCGAAGCGTGCCAGCGAAACCGCGTCCCTGCTATGCTTTATATAATACAGGAGAAGATCTGTCACTCCACAGCCCATGAGTATCAGAAATGCCGAGAGTATAACTAACTGGTCTCTCTCCTGCATTGTCCTGTGCCTGATACCATGAACTATCAATATGCATACAAAAACGACGCCGAGAGCCAGGATAATGTGTGAAACAAAGAGAAGATCATGATATTCCGCAAGGCCTGTGATGAGCATTACAAGGTGCAGCAGAAGATTAAAGAACGTCAGTCCCATGATAATAGGGACAAATCTGCTCCGGGTCTGTTTTGTCAGACATGCGACCAGCGTTATCCCACACACCGGTATCAGCATCAGCGAAATATAATTGATCATGCGTATATAAGCCGGATTGCCCAAAAGCATACCGGGATAGTATCTGTTCGTTATCGTCCACATACAGAGCACTATCGACAAGGTGCCAAGAGAGAAGAATTCGAGTTTTCGCTCTTCATTTAACTTAAGAATAAATCCCAACAGGATAGTCAGGACGCCGAAACTAAAGATCAGAAATGAATGAAACCCGTTTAAGAATGCGGATTTCATACTGTGCAGCAGATTATTTGCTCCGTTTTCAAAAACTATATTCCTAAAGCCGGCCCACATTGTGCCGCCGCTTAGATCTTCCGCACGTATCCTCAGCTCAGCTCCGCCCATAAAATAAGGGATGGTCACTGCGTGATAATCAAGCCCGTAGGACTCTCCGTAGATCTTAAGGAGCTTCGGGTGATAGTCATAAATGGGCTCATTGTTCAGATAGACGGTAAAAGCAACATTGGCAGTATCAAAGCACATGGTAAGAGCTTCAATGCTGTCAGCCCTGATACTCTTTGAAACATGTGTCTCATTGCCCACATAATGAAGATCCGTAAGGTCTGCATCGCTCCCGTCCGCATACTGCCATCCGCTCTCGCCCTCTACGGAATAATCATTAATCTGCCTCGTAACGGGCATGGGTATGCTGAAGGAAGAAAATGTCAAAAGAAGTATCAGTACTGTGATTATGATGTTGCCGATCCAGATTGTCTTTTTCATACGCCCACCTGTTTGTTTTTATATATCCATTATATCAAAAAATAATGCACAGAAATAAGAAAATCTCCCGCGCGGATACTCCGCGGGGAGATTAGTGGGTCTGTTTATGCTTTTTTATCAAAGTCATTTGGCACGTGGGAGAACACACCGCCACCTGCGGGTAATGTCTGTCCCTGAGGCTGGGTAAGCGTTTCTCCCTGCTCGGGATTTTCAGCTTCTTCTCCGGCCTGTCCGCTCTCTCCGGGAGCGGTATCTTCCTGCGTGCTGTCCTTAGAAGGATCTTCTGCCTGTGCAAAACCGGCGCTCTGCTTATCAGGCTCGCCCCATCCAAGGGTGAACGGCGCTGTATTAGTCTCCTCTTTCTTTTCCTCAGGCTTTCTGATGGGAACGTCCTCTCCGACAAGAGCTGATTCTGCTCTTGTGGCGTAGATCCTCTCATTCTTGGCTTTTTCTATGTCTTCTTCAGTAGGCACGGGGATATCGCATACCTCACGGTAGATCTCCATGAACTCCTTGCCGGTGATGGTCTCTCGCTCAATGAGGAACTGTGCGATCTTGTCCATGGCATCAAGGTGATCCCTGATGATATCCTTTGCCTTCTCATAGCAGTCGGCAAGGAGCTTCTGTACCTCGGCATCGATCTCTGTCGCTGTCTCATCTGAGCAATTGAGCACCCTGTTGCCGTCCAGATATCTGTTCTGGATGGACTCAAGCTGCATGAGTCCGAATCTGTCACTCATACCGTACATGGTGATCATGCTGCGGGCAAGGCTTGTGGCCTTCTCGATATCATTCTCCGCACCTGTGGTTACTGTGTTGAAGATAACTTCCTCAGCAGCTCTTCCGCCGAGAGTTACGATGATATCATCAATGAGCTCATCCTTGGTCTGAAGATATTTCTCATCCTCGGGAACCTGCATAACATAACCGAGAGCTCCCATAGTCCTGGGAACGATGGTGATCTTCTGCACGGGCTCTGTGTTCTTCTGAACTGCGCTGATAAGGGCATGCCCGACCTCGTGGTAGGAGACGATCTTCCTCTCTGCCTTGCTGAGGATCCTGTCCTTCTTTTCTTTTCCAACAAGGACCTGCTCAACGGCTTCCATAAGATCCTTCTGGCAGACATATTCCCTGTGCGCCTTGACTGCGTTGATGGCAGCCTCGTTTATCATGTTGGCAAGGTCTGATCCGACAGCGCCGCTGGTTGCAAGGGCAATACCCTTAAGATCAACTGTCTCGTCCATCTTGACGTCTTTGGAGTGGACCTTCAAGATCTCTTCTCTACCCTTGAGATCCGGCTTATCAACGATGATACGCCTGTCGAAACGGCCGGGCCTTAAAAGCGCCTTATCAAGGATCTCGGGTCTGTTGGTCGCACCAAGGATAAGTATACCCTTTGAAGAATCAAAACCGTCCATCTCGGAAAGGAGCTGGTTGAGGGTCTGTTCTCTCTCTTCGTTGCCTCCGCCGTACTTGCTGTCACGGCTGCGGCCTATGGCATCTATCTCATCTATGAATATAATGCAGGGTGCATTCTTGCTTGCTTCGCTGAAAAGGTCCCTCACACGGCTGGCGCCGACACCGACATAGAGCTCGATGAAGTCGGAACCTGCAAGTGAGTAGAAAGGAACATGGGCTTCACCCGCAACCGCCTTGGCAAGAAGAGTCTTACCTGTTCCGGGAGGGCCTACAAGGAGCGCTCCCTTGGGAAGCTTGGCTCCGATCTTGGAGTATTTGGCAGGATTGTGCAGAAAGTCCACGACCTCTACCAGGGACTCTTTTGCCTCGTCCTCACCCGCTACGTCCTTGAAAGTAACTCCTGTGTCCTTCTGGACATAGACCTTGGCATTGCTCTTACCAACGCTTAAGGGGCCGCCGCCTCTTCCCATTCTCCTGAAGATGAATGACAGGAGCAGCCACATCAGAAGGATGGGCGCTATATAATACAGAACGAATGAGATCACCGCACCTGACGAATCAGGTATCTCGCCGGATACATCAACACCGGCATCGAGCATCCTCTGGGTAAGTTCGCTGTCCTCCTCAGCCTTTCCTGTATAAAAGGTCTCCGAGTCATAGCCTGTCAGAGCATAACCTAAAGTCGGACGCTCCTCCGGCTCTTCTTCCTTGGGGTAAATGTCTATCCTGTCGGATTTGATGACAATCCTCTTAACCTCACCGGCGTCTACCTTCGCAAGGAAATCTGTGTAAGTGATCTCCTCGGTGGAGTTGCCGGAAAAAGCTTTCATAAAGTAGGTCATGCAGACCATAGTAACAAGTGCTGCTATCAGCAACAGGATAAGGTTCTGTTTTCTCGGAGAGTTGTTGTTTTCTCCGCCTCCTCCCTGCTGATTGTTATTTCTTTGATTATTTTCCATTGCTTTTTACCTTAATATTTAGTATAGTAAGTTGTCCCAATCTTGTGTGTTCGTGCTATAATAGTACATCATGTGCTTTTTTGCACTTATCTTAAAATTTTATAGCATGAATTCGTTTATTTCAATGCTTACATTTAAGTATACACAAAACTTTCACATATTATAAACAGGAGGAATTTCGGGAATGGCTGTAAAATACATCTTTGTGACCGGAGGAGTTGTTTCAGGTCTTGGAAAGGGGATCACCGCTGCATCCTTAGGAAGGCTCTTAAAGGCCCGCGGATACAAGGTTACTATGCAGAAGTTTGATCCTTATATCAATATCGACCCGGGAACCATGAACCCCGTTCAGCATGGAGAGGTATTTGTAACAGAAGACGGAACCGAGACTGACCTTGACCTTGGTCACTATGAGAGGTTCATCGACGAGAATCTGGACAAGAACTCCAACGTCACCACAGGTAAGATATACTGGTCTGTCCTTCAGAAGGAGAGGCGCGGCGACTACGGCGGACGCACAGTTCAGGTAATCCCGCACATCACCAACGAGATAAAGAGCAAGTTCTAT
>CAJOME010000145.1 GCA_905235585.1 uncultured Lachnospiraceae bacterium
GAAAACCTGCCCTTTATCTTGAAGAATACCCTTCCGTCCGACACGGAGTTAATGGCATCATGCAGCAGATCCTGCAGCAGCATCTCTATCTGTATATGGTCTCCGTAAAGGATATTCGGCGAGTCGGGATCGATACTCACATAAAAATCTATGCCCTTCTCTCCGGCTCTGATAGAAGCCTCCTCCAATATCTCACGCATAAGCTTATCCAGCTCGAACTGGTCATAGGACATATGAAATTTGCCCGACTCAAGTCTTGAGCTGTCCAATATACTGTTTATGGTGGAGAGCAGATCTCTGGCATTTTGCGTGATGATCGATATCTCTTCTGTCAGCCTTCCTTCGCTGTCATCATTCCGGATTATCTCACTCATGCCAAGTACAGCATTCATGGGTGTCCTCAGCTCATGGGATACATTCGTAAGGAATCTGCTCTTGGTCTCGGCGCTTGAAAGACTCTCCCTGACTGCCTCATCCACATTTTTCTGTTTGATCCTTAAGAGGAATCTCTCGTACTCCGTCGTGACGATTATGATTGCCATGCAGAGCATCATACATACCGTGATACTGAATATTGACTCCTTGCCGCTCGGGATATTGCGCATGATCTCGGGATGTATGGTCACATACAGTATTACCATGATGTACCATAAAAAAAACAGCACCTCAGAAACAAGCTGTACATATCCGTTCAGCAGGAGCAGTCCGTCCACCATGCCGCATATGAAGATAAACTCTATCCCTCCGTATACTCCTCCCCCGTATATATAAAACAGCGGCAGCAACACTATATTTACGACATAACAGAACACTACGGAGGTCAGTCTGACATCCTTTGAAAAGAAAAGAATTAGGTATACGGCAAACATCAGCAGCATTCCGAAAATGGTGATATAAAATACAGTCTTATCATATCCCGCCACAAGAAAGCACGGAATGGCAAGCATCATAGCGATAAAGGTATAGGTCCATGCCAGTCTCAGCAGCCTGCGGCCCACATCCGTATCTTCGTTAAGATAAAATTTAAAAAATCCTTTTAACAGATTACTCATACTCTGTCAGCTTTTCCTTTGGCAGATATTTGCTTATCATATATTCCAGCTCGGAAACATCTACAGGCTTGGAAAGATAGTCATCAAACCCCGCATTGAGGAGCATCTGCTTTGCTCCCTCATGTGCATCCGCAGTAAGCACGAGGCAGGGTACTTTGGATGTCCATTTCTCCGGCATACGTCTGATGGCTCTCAATGTATCCACTCCGTCCATCCCCGGCATCATATAATCTATAAAAACGATATCAAAGGTCATACTGGATATGAGGCTTACCGCGTCATTACCGTTACTCGCCGTGACCACGTCAAATCCAAGATTCCTGAGCAGCCGGTCCGATACGATGAGATTTGTCATATTGTCATCCACCACTATGGCTCTGGCATCCTTTACCATGAAACATCTAAGATTGCCGGTGACCTCTTCGTTCAGCTCCAGTCCGTCACTTATGACATCTTCATCCTCCTCATTAAAAAACTCCGCGACGTTAATGCTCGATATAGGTCTGGTTATCTTATCGGCTGTCAGACGGCTTTCGGTATCTCCGACATTTCTGAGTACCACGCTCACCATCTCTCTGTAGTGCCTTAAGATATCCATAGACTCTTCGCTGTTTTCCGAGGATATAAATATATGGGTATATGTACCGTCGTTTCCGTCTATAATCTCGGCCAGCTGCTCCTTACTGTATACGGTCGTATTCCTGATCTTCAGATCCTTCAGTGTCTCCCTGAGCCTCTCCTCACATTCTACATCCCTGTCATATATGATGATGCCTACCTCGTCATGGTCTTTTACCATGGCGATAGGTGAAGGATCCGATATCTGCTGCGGGATATCAAATGAGAATATCGATCCCTTGTTGTACTCACTCTCCACACTTATCTTGCCGCCAAACTCATCAATTATCGCTTTCGTTATTGATAGTCCCAGTCCCGAGCCTTCTTTCTTTAGGCTTTCGTTTATTTTGTCCTGCACCCTGACGAAATCTTCAAAAAGATGCGGGAGCATCTCCTGCTTTATGCCTATGCCGGAATCCTCTATCTCCGCATGTATGGTCATGGAGGAATCATGCCTGTCTGTCATTATCACCCTTAAGGTAACATGACCCTTCTTGGTATATTTTACCGCATTGTTAAGTATATTGATAAACACCTGTCTGATGCGCGCCATGTCACCGAAAAGCCCCTTGGGAAGCGACGGATCGATATACACATAGAACTTCACGTCCGTATTCATAAGACGCACCGAGATCATATTGATGATATCGTCAAGAAGCGGCTTCAGCTCGTATGTGCTCTCCGCAAGCACTATGCGCTTGTTCTCCACCCTTGAAAAAACCAACAGGTCATCTATGGTGGATATCAGGGCTTTACAGGCGTTCATTATATGACGTACGTTCTGTCTGGTATCGCTGCTTATATTTTTCGACGCAATGAGCTCTCCCGCATTCATGATGGCATTCATGGGGGTCCTGATCTCATGTGACATATTCATGAGAAATATATCCTTGGACTTTTCCATCCTGTCAGCTTCGATCCGGCTTTTCTCCACTTCCTCGCTCTCATACCTGTAATGCCTCAGTGTCTGCAATACCGAGACCACCACAAAGAGTCCGCAGATCATAAACGGTATCAGGACGTCCACTACCGGTATGATGGTACCGGTGATGCCCAGGCTGTTGGCATTTGAATTAAGATACATATACGAGACCGCTCCGAAGAAAGAAAGGATAAAGGTGATATATGCGATCACCCTGAATCGTTTATTCTGTACAAAAACTGTGGTCAGCAGAGGAAAAAAATAATAAACCAGCGCGAATGAGATAAATCGTCTGTCGGTGATATATACTCCGGGAAGTATGAGACCTTCAAGGAGTAATGTGATGCAGAACATGGTCAGACCGTATTTTTGGGTCTGAAGGACATACGCCGTCAGAAAAGCCACAAACCCGAGACCGGAAAGGATAAAATAGAAAAAAAGCTTACTTTCTCCGATATAGAGACCGCTGCACACAAGCGCAGTATTGAGCACTACGATAAAAGCAAGAGAAATATTGAAATATGCGACTTCCAGCGGGACATCTGCGCCGAACCATCTGTTATAGGCACTTCTCAATGACACACCGCCTTATATCAGATCATACCGTTCCGCTTCTTTAAGAGCGCAGGCTACATCCACTCTGCGGAAAAGTATGTTTTCAACAAACGGCTTTTTCATAAAGTCACAAGCCCCCTCCTTATAATACCTGCTGAGCTCCATCACCGAGGCATCGGATGCAGTCATTATCACGGGGATATTTTTAGTGGAATCATTGCTTTTCAGACTCTTCAATATCTCCGCTGAATCTGTCTGATCGAGATACATGTCCAAAAGGATCACGTCGGGATTGGAAGCATCTGCTTTCCTGATGAGATCCTCCCCCGATTCGACGGTGGTAACAAGATATCTGTCACCCGCTATCTCCTTTACCTGCTCCAGCACAGTCGGCATATCATCGGCTATAAGAATATGTTTCATGATCAGATCCTCCGGAATATAATGGGGCTTTGTTGATGTTTTGCAAAAGTGGTATACTACAACATAATAGTTTAGTTTATTTTATGCTTATTTTCAAGTTTTAGGAGGTCTCTAATATGGGCAGTATCAGAGAAAAATATACATCAGGCAAAACTGTCTTTTCATGTGAGGTATTCCCCCCGAAAAAGGATCAGATCATAGAGCCTACACTGCAAAAGCTCATGGAATTTAAGGATATAGTCCCGGACTTTCTGTCGGTGACATACGGTGCGGGCGGCAGCAATGCCGGACATGCCGTAGAGATAGCTTCATTCATAACCAACGAGATAGGGGTGGATGTGCTCTCTCATATCACAAGTGTCGGTTTTTCAAGAGAGAAGCTTGATGCGGGGCTTAAGACCTTTAAGGAAAACGGTATAGAGAACGTACTGGCCTTAAGAGGCGACCGCCCGGGTTACATGACGGACGAGGAGTATAACAGCAGGGATTTTGAGCATGCCTCCGATATGGCAGCCTTTATACGTGACGGCTATCCTGATTTTACGATAGCCGGTGCCTGCTATCCCGACAAGCACTTTGAGGCAGTATCATATGAAGAGGATATAACAAACCTTAAGAAAAAAACCGATGCGGGATGCGCGTTTCTCATCTCCCAGCTTTTCTTTGATAATGATAAATTCTATAAAATGCTTGACTCCATGAAGCATACCGGCATAAATGTCCCTGTATCCGCCGGCATCATGCCGATCACAAACGCAAGGATGCTCGGCACCACAGTGACGCTTTCCGGTACCTCCGTACCGAAATCACTTTCCGATATCATAGCGAAATACGGGGAGGATGATGAGGCCATGAAAGAAGCCGGCCTTGAATATGCCATATCTCAGGCACGAGATCTGCTGGATCACGGAGTAAACGGCATACATCTCTATGTCATGAACAAGCCTGAGGTCGCAAAACGTATATTCAGTGAGATAAGATAACAGGAGCTGCTTACCGGTTTTCAGCCTTCCTGTCTCTTGTCATGAGATCCTTCATTGCTTCGTCCGGTCTCTTGTTGTCAAACAATACCCTGTTCACTTCGTTGATTATGGGCATATCGACATCGTATTTGGATGCCAGATGAATGGCGGCCTTTGCCGAATATACTCCCTCCACTACCTGACTGACCTCTGCCATGGCCTCATCGGCAGTCTTTCCCTGTCCTATGAGTATGCCGGCACGCCTGTTTCTGGAATGCATCGAAGCACAGGTCACTATCAGATCTCCTATGCCCGTGAGTCCCTCAAAGGTCTCTCTCTTGCCTCCGCAAGCCTCGCCCAGTCTTGCTATCTCATGTATACCGCGTGTGATGAGAGCCGCCTTGGTGTTGTCTCCGTATCCGAGTCCGTCGGCTATGCCTGCCGCAAGTGCTATCACGTTTTTAAGTGCTCCTCCGAGCTCCATTCCGTAAGGATCATCGGAGGTATATACCCTGAATACCTCACTCATAAATATGTCCTGGACATATTCGGCATCTTCTCTTCTTAC
>CAJOME010000146.1 GCA_905235585.1 uncultured Lachnospiraceae bacterium
TACCGCATCCGAGGTGTTGAATATCTGAGGAAACCATTCTGAGATTAAAAACAGAACAGACGCGGATACAAGGCACATACATAAGGTGAAAAATGTAAGCTGGTAGGCTTCTTCTTTTATCTCCCTGTCCGATCTGATCTTCCTACCGAGCTCCTGACCCAGCATAATGGCGATCGTATCTCCCATGGCGATAAAAGCTATGTTAAAAAAATTGCCTAAGGTGGAGGAGATGTTCATCGCAGCCACGACATCCAGCCCGCGCATGGAATACTGCTGGCTGTTTACCGTCTGTCCGAGTGACCAGAGAAACTCATTAAGGAGCAGTGGAGCGGCCTTTGACAATATACTGACTGTCAGAGCCAGCGGAACATACATGCTCCTGTAGAGCCCGGCGGCAAAAGGATTCCTTGAGGTGTTACGGTGTGTCCATATTACGACGATAGCAAGCTCGGCATATCTGGATATCACTGTGGCGAGCGCTGCACCTCTCACTCCCATTACCGGAAATCCGAGCTTTCCGTATATGAGCAGGTAGTTGCCGGCGAGGTTGATGAGCATCGCTGCTATCCCTGCGGTCATCGGTACTATTGTCTCTCCGGTCTCCCTGAGCGTCCCTGCGTAAGCAAATGTGACGGCAAGCGGGAGCATGCCGAAGTACATGATGAAGAGATATTCATTTGCGGAAGATAGTGTGGCAAGGGCATCTCCCGTACCGCTATCTCCCTTCAGCCATAGGCTTATCAGCGCATCTCTCTTAAAAACGAATATCAGTATCCCTATCGCCGTCACAATGACGGAAAGCATTATCTTCATGCGCATGGTGAAGCGTATGCCTTCATTATCGCCCTTTCCGGCAAACTGCGCGGTAAATATGCCTATGCCGGCGTTGCCTCCGAAGAGACACAGTATGAAGACAAAGAAAAGCTGGTTCACTATCGATACGCCGCTCATTGCGTCTGTACCGATGCGTCCGACCATGATATTGTCGAGCATGCCTACAAAGTTCGTGATGCCGGTCTGTATCATGATAGGCAAAGCGATATGGAGAGTGGCTCTGTAAAAATCCCTGGTTCCTATCAGGTGTGGTATTTTGATCTGCATAGTGAGAATTATAATATCCCAATATGATGATGCCAAGGTCAAAAGGTATAAATCGTTACTGTTCAGACAGCTCTGCGCACTTGCTGCGCTGAGCGTGAGAAAGATTACAGAAGCCAATACAAATCCACAAGAGATACAAGAAAAGTGATGAAAATGCTTGACAGATTTAGATAATGTATAAATAATATTAGCGTTTTTAGTATGGTTATGAAAAGAAGGGAGATTTTTATGCAGAGTAGGATAATGGGAGCAGCCCTTACAGCTGCGCTTTTGATATCGCTCCTTGCGGGATGCGGTGCGTCAGGAAGCAATGCAAACGGATCGGCGGTACTTTCAGACGGAGTGCTTACCGTTGGCACAAATGCAGAGTTTCCTCCGTTTGAATATGTCGGTGATAACGGAGAGCCCGACGGGTTTGATATCGCGCTCATCAACGCTATAGGTGAAAAGCTCGGGGTGAAGGTGGAAGTACAGAATATGGAGTTTGATTCTCTTGTATCTTCCATAGGAAGCAAGGCGGATGTGGCTATAGCCGGTATGACGGTGACTGAGGAGAGAAAGCAGTCTGTGGACTTTTCCGATCCTTATTTTGACGCCGTACAGCATGTACTTGTTCCGGCAGAGTCCGACATAGCCACATATGAGGATCTGGAGGGGAAGGCTATCGGATGCCAGCTCGGGACCACAGGTGATTTTATCATTGAGGAGATAGAGGGGGCGACTGATCAGCAGTACAACAAGGCAGTGGATGCAGTAAACGATCTAATAAACGGAAGGCTTGATGCGGTGATAGTGGACAGTAACCCTGCCGGAGTATTTACCGCAAATTATCCGGATAAGATAAGAGACCTTGACGGAGAGGATTTCGGTTTTGAGACAGAGCAGTATGCCATAGCAATGCCCAAGGGCGATAAGGCGCTTGCGGATGCCATAAATCAGGCAATAAAGGATCTCAAGGCTGACGGCACCTTTGATGAACTTGTAAACAAATATATGTGATCAAAAAGAAAAGTTCAGAGGACTTTTGAAAGAAAATCCTTAAGACGCTGTGTATGCGGGTCCGTGAATAATTTCACGGGCTCGTTTTCTTCCATGATGATACCTTCATCTATAAACATCACGCGGGTAGCGACTTCTCTCGCAAAGCCCATCTCATGTGTGACGATTACCATAGTCATGCCGGAATCGGCAAGTCCCTTTATTACCTCGAGCACCTCCCCTACCATCTCCGGATCAAGCGCGGAGGTCGGCTCATCAAAAAGCATTACCTTGGGGTTCATGGCAAGCGAGCGGACTATCGCGATGCGCTGCTTTTGTCCGCCGGAAAGAGAAGCAGGGTAAGCGTCCGCTTTCTCGGTAAGCCCTACGCGCTGCAAAAGCTCCAGCGCAGTCTGCTTTGCTTCATCGGCTGTCTTAAGACCAAGCTTCACGGGCGCAAGGGTTATATTATCCATAACAGTTTTGTTCGCAAAGAGATTAAAACTCTGAAACACCATGCCCATATGTTCACGGACCTTATTTATATCTGTTTTGGGATCGGTGATGAGCTGATCCTCAAACCATATCTCTCCGGAATCAGGCTCCTCAAGAAGATTGAGACATCTTAAAAAGGTGCTCTTACCGGAGCCGGAGGGGCCGATGATCGCTACTTTTTCGCCTTTTTCTATCTCTGTCGAGATGCCCTTTAGAACTTCATGCCCGTTGAATGTTTTTTTAAGTTCTTTAACGGAGATCACCTTTTCTAAGTCTCCTTTCGAGTGCCTCAAGCAGTAGAGTGAGGATCTTTATCAGTACGAAATAAATTACTGCGGCACCTATCAGCGGCATGAAAGCTTCATAAGTCCGGCTCGATATCTGACTTGCTACTCTGGTGAGATCGGAAAGACTAACATAGCCGACGATAGCGGTTTCCTTTATAAGAGTTATGAATTCATTGCCTATAGGCGGCAATACGTTCTTGAATGCCTGCGGGAGCACGATCTCCTTCATGGTCTGTGCTTTAGAAAGACCCAGAGAGCGTCCGGCTTCCATTTGCCCTTTATCCACAGCAAGTATGCCTGCGCGGATGATCTCGGAGACATAGGCTCCGGAGTTGATCCCGAAGGAAAGAGAAGCTACAAGCACACCGTTCTTTGAAGAAGAAAATACTATAAACCACATAATAAGGAGCTGCAGCACCGAGGGTGTGCCTCTTATTATATCCACATAGGCAGTTGCAAGGTACCACCATATTGAATGCTTGTGACCTTTTTTCGGCTCGGACAGCTTCATGAGCGCTAAGATACAGCCTATCACGATACCGATAATGCCCGCGAACACAGCGATCTCTATCGTGACACCGAGCCCCTCTATATAAAGCTGCCAGCGATCCTTTACTATAAATGCGTTGTAAAATTTCGTTGAAATATCGTTCATAACTAAAGCATTATATCACATACACCGGCAGGCGCATATTATATTCCCTGTAATCTGCTGGGCAATCAAAACCAGCCAAAGGGCTGGTTTTGTTATATCATATATACTGGCAGGCGCATATTATATTCCCTGTAATCTGCCGGGCGATCAAAACCAGCCAAAGGGCTGGTTTTTGGCTGTTTCGTGTTTGTTGACACTCGCATTTGATATAAGGTAACATATCCACATGCTTTTTAACTCTGTTGAATTTGCTTTTTTCCTGCCGATAGTGGCTATTGTTTATTTCATATTGCAGGAAAGATCAACAAGCCGCGCTGCTGCAAATGTGTGGCTTATATTTGCGTCTTATTTTTATTATATGTATGCCGACGTACGCTACGGACTCCTGCTCCTTGCGGTAAC
>CAJOME010000147.1 GCA_905235585.1 uncultured Lachnospiraceae bacterium
ACGGCATTCTGAAAGGTGTGTGGGAGGTGCTTTCCGCAGTGGCCGCGCGTCATCCGGATATCGACGGAATCGGTGTGACCAGCTTCGGCGAGACCTTTGTCATGACGGATGAAGTAGGTTTTGCCCGATACGCTGCCTGAGACCCTGCCGCCTCTTGCCTCTATGTACTCCACAAGCTCATTTCTGTTCGCGAAGCGTTCGAGATCACCTGTTATCACATAGGTCCTGCCCGACAGGGTGTCGTTTACGGAAGCACTGCCTTCCATCTCCATATTGAGACCCAGACTCCTCAGCTCATCCATAAGGCGGATCATGCTTTCATCATGAAAGAAATCATATATCGACCCGGCAGTGATCCCGCCGACATCCGCCACTCCGGTAAGCTCCGTGACGGAGGCCTCCATCAGCCTTTCGAACGATCCGAAATGACGCATTATGGTGCGTGCCGAAGTACGTCCGACATTTTCGACTCCCAGTCCGCACAGCAGTCTGTCGGGCGTATTCTTTTTTGACTCTTCTATTATCCCGAGCAGCTTGTCTGTATTCTTTTCCTTGCCTATGATACCTTCAGCTATCAGCTCATCCCTGTGCTCCCTGAGCCTGAAGATATCAGATATATCGGATATAAACCCCCTCTGTGTAAGCGACCTTATATACTCCTCTCCGAATCCCTTGATGTCATATGCGTCACGTCCCACAAAGTTTACTATGCGTCTCATAAGCTTTGCCGGACAGCCCGGATTGACACATTTTATATCCGCGGTATCCTCTTCCCTTTTTGCTTCGTGTCCGCATACCGGACAGGTATGCGGTATCTCGTACACATTTGAACCTGCCGGATTTTTGGAGAATATGACCTCCTTTATCCTGGGTATGATCTCGCCTGATTTGTAAACTATGACCGTACGTCCTATACCTATCCCAAGCTCGGATATGAAGTCCTGATTGTGAAGAGTAGCCCTTGACACCGTAGTGCCGCATAGTCTGACAGGTGTGAAAACCGCTGTCGGATTGATGCGTCCGGTCATGCCCACCGAGAGCTCGATATCCTGTATTACTGCTTCCTTTTCCTCCGGGGGATACTTGTAAGCGATATGTCCGGATGTATACTTGCTTCCTGCCGGAAAATCATCCCGGTAAGCTATCTCGTCTATCTTCACCACCGCGCCGTCTATATCATAAGGCAGCTCGCCTCTTTTATCACCTATGGCATCTATGGCGGATATTATCTCATCATCCGTCACACAAAGACAGGACGGCACTACCTTTACCCCCAATGCCTCAAGTCTCTGCAGCGCATCATAATGTGATGTCATGTACGATATGTCATCAGCTCTCTGCACATTAAACACATACATTGACAGTCCCCTGTCACGTACCACTCTGCTGTCCAGCTGTCTCAGAGTCCCTGCCGCACAGTTTCTGGGATTGGCAAAGGGCTTTTTGCCTGACAGCTCCATAGCTTCATTTACCCTGTCGAAGTCCTTATGCGACATATATACCTCACCGCGCAGCTCTATATCTCCCTCTATCCCGGGTAGCTCGCCTCTGACATCAGGGATCACCAGCGCATTTGAAGTCACATCCTCTCCGATAAAGCCGTCCCCTCTGGTCTCAGCAAGCTTCAGCCTGCCCTTCTCATACCTGATGCTCATGGACAGTCCGTCTATCTTGTGCTCCACCGAAAATCGTGCCTTTGGATGCATCTGCCTTACCTCATGCACCCATGACAGCACATCCTCCTTTGAGAATACATCCTCTATCGAGAGCATCGGCACATCATGCTCCACATTGACACCTGCCGTTCTTTTGGTCCCTCCTCCCACTATACGCGTAGGTGAGTCGCTGCCTGCCAGAAAAGGGTGCTGCTTTTCCATTTCCTTGAGACGCATCATGAGTTCATCGTACTCCCTGTCGTCTATTTCCGGTGTGTCTTCGTTATAATACTTGTCCATATGATACTTTATGGTCTCCACCAGAGCTTCATATTCTTTTCTGATACTTGTTTCTGTCGTATCCATATCCGAGTATCATCCCTTACCTTCCGCATCTTTTCTCATTGTCTCTATCTCACGCTCCGAGAGAGCCCTGTATTCACCCGGCTGCATTGCGCCCAGTCTGATGTTTAAGAATCTGATCCGCTTAAGATGCTTCACCTCATATCCGTAGAGGTCAAACATTTTCCTTATCTGACGGTTCATCCCTTCTTTAAGCACTACCCTTGCATGTCTCCTGTCGATCCTTGTGATCCTGCATGGCTTTGTGAGCCTGCCTTCGCCTATATCAAGTCCACCTGCGGCGATCGCGGATATATCATCATCCGATATATCCCGGGACAGTCCCACCTCATATTCCTTTTCATGTCCGTTGCGTGCCCTCAGCACCTTATCCATCAGATCTCCGTCATCTGTCAGTATTATGAGTCCCTCCGAGTCCTTATCCAGTCTGCCCATGGGAAACAGCCGCACATCACTTTTCACAAGCTCCGTGACGAGCCTGTCATTTTCTGCCTGCTTCACTGTAGAGGATATATAGCCCACCGGTTTATTAACCGCAAAGAAATGAGATTCCTTTCTTTTACTTACACACTGTCCGTCAAGCTCCACCTTATCATCGGTATCATCTATCTTCATCCCGAGTCCTGCAGTCATACCGTTCACGGATACAGCTCCTGTTTCGATCAGCCTGTCCGCCTCGCGTCTCGACACCCCTGCATTCTCTGCAAGATATTTATTCAGTCTTATCTCCGGCATGATCAAACCATCTTTATCTTTTCATCAGGTATAAAGGTACGCAATACCCTCTCCAGTTCCTTTTCCTTTACGGGCTTCATGAGATACTCGTTAAAGCCGGCTTTGAGCGCCTTTTCCCTCGCGTTCCCTCCGGAATCAGCAGTCATGCACACTATAGGGATGCCGCCCGAACCTCTGATGGCAAGATTGCCTCTCACCAGTCTCAGAGCCTCAAATCCGTCCATTCCTGGCATCATCTGATCCATGAGCACCAGATCAAAGCTCTGATCCTTCATCATCTCTATCGCTACGAAGCCGCTCTCACAGAGCTTTACATTCATCTGGTATTTTGCAAGCATCGCATCCGCTACCTTCAGATTGACATTGTTGTCATCCACCACCAGTACATTTGCATCAGGTGCCATAAAGCCTTCTGCCTGATCCCTGCTCTCATAGTCCATCTCTTCCCATCTTTCAAAGAAGATATCAGCGAGATTGAGTGTGGATATGGGACGCCGTATGATACGCAGCCCTCCGAAATCGGCCGGTGAGCTCATCCTGTCTGTGATGACAAATGTCCCGGAGCGCATATCATCCGACAAACAGTCCGCAATATCCATGTAGCCCTGATCGGAGATAAGTATGTAGTCATAAGTACCCTTTTCATAGAGCTTCTGAAAGTCCTCCGGCATATATGTAGTATCAACTATGATATTGAACAGACTGAGTGCCTCTTCGGTGTGCGCCGCCCCTCTTTCACCATATGCGTAAAAGAGCACCTTCTTTCCGGTAGTGTATCTCCGGTCTGCGAATATGACATTTTCTATGCAATAGGTCTCAAATGTCACCGTGATCCTGGTACCTATATGCTCCAGACTCTCGATCTTGAAATCTCCGTTCATAAGCTTCAGGATACCGCTGAATACGGAATATTTGAGTCCGCGCCTTTTTATACTGCTATCCTGTCTGGAGTCGTAGGTCTCAAAGCTGGAATAGATGGTCTCGATATCCTCTTCGGAGATACCGTCTCCGGTATCGTATATCTCCGCCTGATATAATGCCCTGCTCCTGTCCTCGGAAAACCTGCCCTTTATCTTGAAGAATACCCTTCCGTCCGACACGGAGTTAATGGCATCATGCA
>CAJOME010000148.1 GCA_905235585.1 uncultured Lachnospiraceae bacterium
AAGCCGTCCCCGTAACTTGATATATACTTATAATGTACTTTCTTAGTGCTATAGAAACGCAGTTACTAAGCAACAAAAGCTATATGACTCACAAGAGCCTATCGCATATGTCGCAAAAATATATGACTTTTTGCGACTTGCAATCAGAAACACGCATTTATGCGGGTTTCGTGCCAAAGCATTGGACATACTGCAGGCAAGCCGTAGAGCCATCAGATACTGACGCGAAAACATACAGGATTCGGATTGTCGCCTATGCAAGAAGCCCGCAGCAAAGACTGCGGGCTTCGGGTTCTGTGCGGTTGTGCCGGCCTTAATTTTTATAAGGTACGACAGCTCCGTCATAAGTGTCATTTATGTACTTGACAATCACATCCGACTTGAGTGTATCGACCAGAACCTTTATCTTCTCGTCATTCTCATGACCTTCCTTTACGGCGATGACATTTACATAGGTGGCTGCCGCCTCGGAATCCTGGGCCTCAAATGCGAGGGAATCCTTTCCTACGGAAAGACCTGCTTCAAGAGCATAGTTGCCGTTAAGGATAACAAATGCGGCATCGGGGATGGCGTCCTTCACACTTTCCGCAGCCAGCTCGACGATCTTTATATCTTTGGTGTAGGACTCTATGTCATTCACGGTAGCAGTGAGTCCGGCACCATCCTTCAGCTTCAGGATACCGTTTGCCTCAAGAAGAAGCAATGCCCTTGCCTCATTGGTGGTATCATTGGGAACAGCGATCTCATCACCGTCCGCAAGCTGTGACAGATCCGACTTTGTGCCGGCATAGATACCGAAGGGCTCGTAGTGTATACCTCCGGCATTTACCAGATGAGTGCCCTGCTCGGCGTTAAACTCCTCAAGATAGGGGATGTGCTGGAAGTAATTCGCGTCAAACTCTTCGCTCTCCACCACATTGTTGGGCTGTACATAGTCATCAAAAATGGTGACCTGCAGATCATAGCCCTTGTCGGCAAGGAGCGGCTTTGCCTTTTCAAGAATCTCGGCATGAGGTGTAGCGCTTGCCGCCACAGTGATCACCTTGTCGGAGCTTCCGCCCTTAGAGCCGCAGCCTGTCAATGCTGTTGCGGCCAGGATACCTGTCAGTAATAAAGCTGTCATTTTTTTCATAATTTTGTCCTCCTTTACTATCCATTGTATCCCTATTAAATATATAGGAATAATATGCTTAATGGAATGCAAGGAGTATATATCAGTACAGAAGACTTGTCAAGTATTTTATGATCCGGATATCTGGTTTTGACCCCAACATGTTACTGTTCACACCTTACAGGTGCTCACAGCAACTGGATTTGCCCAATAAAATTGCCTTCGGCAATGGGGCAAATCCTTGTATTGGCTTCTGTAATTTTCTCACGCTCAGCGCAGCAAGTGCGCAGAGCTGTCTGAACAGTAACCTCAATATCATTTTATAATAGGCAAAATTGCTAATTTCGATCACTATAATTATAATTATACCGAACATGTTCTTTACGGAGGGTAATATGGAGCAAAAGCTTAACCGTATAATATGCAGGGTTTTTTCCTGTATCATGATAGCAGTGCTTGGGATACTGCTTGTTTTTTCAGTAATAAGCACTACGCATGTGACAGCTGTGGACATTGTTTTCTATGTGGGTGACAGGGCATGGGTACATACTCTTGTACTGGCAGCTATTACGGGAGCAGTGATATATATTAAGAAAAAGGACATCCGGATTGACCTGAAACTTGTCGCGATCGCAGGGCTTATCGTAACGGTGCTGCTGGCCGTATATATCATTCAGGCGGATCTGATGCCTAAATTCGACCAGCGCCGGGTAATGTCCATAGCCGAGTTTGTGCGCATGGGGATCTATGACGACTATATGCCGGGAGGCTATCTTGATGTCTATCCGCAGCAAAACGGTGTAGTTCTGCTTATCGAGATGATAACCGGAGTAGCCGGATACAGGAATTACCTGCTTTTCCAGTATATAAATCTGCTTATGATGATAGCATTTGTTATCGGACTGGTATTTCTGATAAGGTCGCTGCTTCCCGGATATGAAAAGGCTGCGGCTCTTGGTACTATATTCTTTCTCCCTTTCTGGGGTTACGCTACGCAGATATACGGCAATGTCATTGCGCTTGCACTCGGAGTATGGGCAATGTATTTCACTATACGGTACTGCAGGGAGGAAAAGCCTCTTTTTGCGGTATTTACCGGACTGCTTATGATGTTTGCCATCATTATGAAAGAGAATTTTCTTATCCTGCTGATAGCGATCGAGATAGTTATCCTCTTTTTTTCGGTTACAAAAAAGAGCTTTAAGCCGCTGGTGCTTGCTATACTCTGTCCGGTTCTTGTCTTTGCGGGGCTTAAGGTCACGGACAGGATAATGGAGAAACAGACCGGCATTGCGCTTGAACAGGGCGTGTCAATGCTTTCGTATTATGCGATGGGGATGCATGAGCATACTGAACGCGGTGCCGGATGGTATGACGGATATAATGAGGAGGCTTATGAGGCCGGAGGATATAATACCGCAAATGCCTCTGCCATCGCTGCGGAGGATATAAAGAAATCGTATCGGAATTTCATAGAGCATCCGGCTTATATGATAGGCTTTTATATCAGAAAGATAGCCTGCATGTGGAATGAGCCTACCTGCGATTCACTTGCGATGCAGTGGGGGAGATATCCGAGAGATGAGGGAAAAGAGTCGGCAGGGATAGCAAGACTCATTGTGAATGAGGGTATATTTACGGATATACTGAATCAGATCATGAATCTGGGCTGGACTCCGCTTTTATTCGGCGCGCTCATTTATTTCATAGACTGTATGTATACGCAAAGACGATTTGAAACAAACCTCCCCGCCCTGTTGTTTATAGGAGGCTTCATGTTCCATTTCCTCATATGGGAGACCGGGAGTTACTATACTTTCTATTATATGATGATGCTCATTCCCTACGCGATATACGGGTGGGACATCTTTTGCGGATGGCTCATGCGGCAGAGTCGGGAGAGGCTTATCCGTATCCTGTGCGTTACCGCGTTTCTGACTGTAGTACTTTCGCTGCCGCAGACGGCATCTTTGCTGACACTTAACAGGGATAACGCGAGATATGCGCAGTATCTTGCAAATCTGCGATGATCTGAAAAACGACGGAGGCGGCCACGACACAAAGCGAACCGATCCGAACAGCAGCCAATATCCATGATAATGACGAGGTTCAGGAGGAGCGGTATGAGCAGGAGCAGCCATTCGGATATTTGGATGTCCTGAATTTGATTAAACGGATTGACAAGATAACGCATTGTATGATAAAAGTTAATTTATTTGTAACATTTGAAAACAAACTACGGAACTCAGACCGAGGGAGGAACTTATAGAATATGGGTATAACGGCTGACAGAAGGATGGTTAGGAGAGCCTTAAGGGCACTTGTTGTCGGAGCGGCTCTTTCACTTTTAATATGTGTGAGAGCACAGGCGGCGGTCATATGTCTTGACCCCGGACATGGCGGTATAGGAACCACCGGAGCGGGGGCGTATTATCCGCCCTACATGGAAAAGGTACTTAATTTTGCCGTGGCCTCTCAGGTAAAGGCAGAATTGGAGCAGGCAGGCCATACGGTATATATGACACGTAACGGCGATGTGAGCCTTGATCTCGATCAGAGAGCTGCGTATGCAAAGTCTGTAGGAGCAGATCTCCTGATAAGCATACATTTTAATTCGTCAGGTGCACATGATAAGTATGGATCAGAGGTGTGGACTTCAATGTACGGCGGACACCGCACAACGGGATATGCTCTTGGTAACAGTATATTGAGTCAGCTTGCGGGACTCGGGTTTGTGAGCAAGGGCGCGAAGACCAAGCTGGGTAATTCAGGCGATTACTACGGGATAATACGACATGGAGTAAGCTATGGCATACCTACTATCATAGTAGAGCACTGCTTTATGGATAATGTGATAGACAGAGCCATACTTGAGTCTAAGGGATATACCGCGCTTGCTCACGCAGATGCTGTCGGTATCACCAATTATCTCAATTCCGTAGGAGGAGTTGTGCCCAAATCGGATCCTGTGGTATTTGCCGAAGGCTCCACGGCCGGTGGAGGAGTGGGAGTCGCATCTTCAACGGCGGCCTCGGATCCTTATAAAACAAAGTATGGATTTGCCAAAGATGCACTGGGGAATGTAACATATGTAGATCCCGCCGGCAGTTCCATGGTGTTCACTGCCGCTGAATGGAACAAGCTTCTCGGCAACTGGTCTTATACGTCGGATGCGGAGGCTTGTCTTAAGCAGCAGACCCTTGAAGTGCTTAAGGTTCTGCTAAGCAGATAGTTCTGCTGCGCAGATAAAGACAGGATTGACAAATAAGCCCGGTCTCTGTTATTATGTGTGGACACGGTTTGGCATGTATTTTATGGTATTTATCCAGAAACACGCATTTATGCGGGTTTCGTGCTAAAGTATAGGGCTGATAGCAGTCATAGATTTTGAAAGGAAATATACCGGATGGATGGACTTAGTGCAGAGCAGCAGGCTTTGTTTGCAAGTATAATGGGTAATTCTTCACAGACTCAGGCAATGACACCGAATATCGCGCCTGCAGCTTCTGCGCCTGCACCGGTCGCAGCAGCAGCACCGGCACCGGCTGCCGGAGGAGGAGATCCCGGCAGGAAGCTCAGCCAGGCTGAAATAGACGCGCTTATAGCATCAATGGTTGGATGAATAGAGATTTTAGTGATCGCTGATATGATCTATCAGACCGTTTGGCATTTTTGTCAGGCGGTCTTTTTGTTGCAATTCGGTAAAGGGTTTCTTGTCGGAGTATAAAGCCGGCAGCAGGCGGCATCAGGCAAGCCCACAACTATAGATGGACTTAATGCGGACTTTCCGGTTTAGCGTAAACATACTTTCGGAAAAATAAAGAATGGGCAGAACCAAATTATGTTATGATTGGATTTTCCCAAAACAGTCAAGCATAAAGGAGGAACTG
>CAJOME010000149.1 GCA_905235585.1 uncultured Lachnospiraceae bacterium
ATCGTGATCTATTCGGGTATCCTCAATGAAAAAGCACCCGATGTGATACGGGTGCTTGAAAAAAACAGGTTCGAACTGATCGAAAGCCGCAGCCTCGGCGAATGGTGCGTTGTGATCGCAAAAGCCTGATACGGGCTTACTCCGTCCTCTTATCCTTTCCTACGAAAAACAGTGCCACAGTACCCGGTCCGGTATGGCTGCCTATAGTGGTGCCTATATCGTTCACCTCCACCTTACCCTTCAAGTTCGGGAAGCTCTCTTCTATCAGCGCGACTACACTATCCGCATAATCCCTGCAGTCAGACTGCGATATGTAGCATTTACCGTCATAATCCGTACCGTCTACGGCATGCACCTTCATTCTCTCCACGATCTCCTTAAAGACCTTTTTAGCGGTCCTTATCTTGTCTCTCGGAATCAGCCTGCCCTCGACATTAACATTGAGCAGCGGACATATATTGAGCAGATTGCCGACAAAGCCTGCCGTCCTGCTCACTCTCCCGCCTCTCACAAGATATGTGAGATTGGTGGTAAAAAACCAGTGATGTATATATAGTCTGTTATCCTTCACGTATTCAAACAGTTCATCTATTGTCTTTCCTTCATCTCTCATGTCCGCCAGTGTATCCATGAGCAGTCCGTATCCCGAGGATGCGGCAAGCGAATCCATCACATATATCTTTCTGTCCGGATACTTCTCCTTAAGATCATCTCTCGCGATGATAGCCGAGTTTAAGACTCCCGATATGCCGGATGAAAGCGATAAATGCATGATGTCCTTACCCTCTTTAAGGAAAGGCTCGAAGTAATTAATGAACTCATCCACGTTTATCTGTGATGTCCTGGTGGGCTCACCGGCTGCCATCCTGTCATAGAAAACATGAAAGTCCATACTCTCGCCGAGATCATCCATATACTGCTTTCCGCCGATCTCATAATGGAAGCATATGTAATTTATATCTCTTTTTAAAAAATGCTCCTTTGAAAGATCCGCTGTGGAACAGCAGCTTAAAATATAATCTCCCATTGAAACTCCAATCTTAATACACATTATCCGACAATGGTATATTGTATCAATAATTGTTGAATCTTACAATGTTTTCGTTTTATAATATACCATATTTTACGCACAGGGGAATAAAATGCTACGTTTGGTATGGGTGATCGGCATTTCTTTGCCTTACATCATTTATTATTTTTTCAAGCTTGTCTATGTAGAACAGCATCCTGATAAATATTCCGAGGAAGAGAGATATATCATAGGCCGCCATATGATCAACTCGGCCATGAGAAATGCATTCATACAGACCAGAGTATACGGCACAGAGCATCTCCCCTCCAAAGGCGGATATCTGCTGTATCCCAACCATCAGGGGAAATTTGATGTGCTTGGCATCATACATTCGCACGACAAGCCCTGCACGATAGTCATTGACGAAAAGCGGTCGCATCTTCCTTTCGCAAATGAAGTCACCCGGCTTCTCAAGGGTGCCAGACTTGACCGTACCGATATGCGCGCACAGGTAAGCTGCATCATGCAGATAGCCGATGAAGTAAAAAACGGACGCAGATATATATTGTTTTCCGAAGGCGGATACACCTTCAACGAAAACCATCTTCAGGAGTTTCACGCCGGGGCTTTCAAATGTGCCTTAAAAGCAAAGTGTCCGATCATACCTGTGGCTCTCGTGGACTCATACAAGCCGTTCGGTACCTCCGGTCTCCATCCGGTAGTCACACAGGTACATTTCTTAAAGCCGATCTTCTATGAGGAGTACAAGAACCTCACCACAAAGGATATCGCTCTGATGGTCAAAAACGCCATCCAGCAAAAGCTCGACGAGCTGAAAAAATGAATCCTGCTATCTCATCGCTTCTGCCAATGCCTTAAAGCTGACTTCGTCAGACGGTTTTCTCACTGACTTGATAGACACCACCGGCTCTGCTATGGTTATCGCCTTCATTCCCTCAAGGTATTCGCGCATTTTCTTTGCTGCCACGGGAGCCCACGAACCGTTCTCGATGATACCCACTTTTCTGTTCTGAAAATTCTTGATCTTTAAGTGATGCAGCAGATCATTCATAGGCGGAAATATCTCCGCATCATATGTCGAAGCAGCCACTATCATCCTGTCATAAAGAAAAGCCTGCTCTACAGCCTCCGAAACATCCTCTTCGGTAAGATCCATGGTGACAACCGTCTCTCCCATACCTTCGAGCTCCTTTGCAAACTGAAGCACTGCTCTTTTCGTATTGCCATGAATGGAAGCGTAAGGGATGAAAATACCCTTTCTTGCAGGCTCATATCTGCTCCACGTATCATACGTCTCCACTACAAAAGAGACATCCTCTTTATGTACCGGTCCGTGAAGAGGAGCGATAACTGCTATATCAAGCGCTGCCGCTTTCTTAAGCAGAGCCTGCACCTGTGCTCCGTATTTACCGACTATATTGAAATAATAATGGCTGGCATCGGCTATCCATTCCTCGTTATTCTCAAGAGCGCCGAAGGTGCCGAACGCATCTGCAGAAAAAAGCACTTTTTCCGACTGCTCATAAGTCACCATTACCTCCGGCCAGTGTACCATTGGCGCAAGATAAAAGGTCAGGGTATGGCTCCCGAGAGAAAGTGTGTCTCCCTCCTTTACCGCCTGAAACCTGCTCTGCATATCTGTTTCAAAAAACTGCGGCAGCATCTGCCCTGTTTTGGCTGTTCCGACAAGCTTCATATCGGGATACACGGATGCAAGCTTTTCTATATTTGCCGCATGATCCGGCTCCATATGCTGTATCACAAGATATGCGGGCTTTTTGTCTCCCAGTATCTCCTTTAAGTTCTTAAAATACTCATCCGTCCCTCTTTCATCCACTGTATCCATGATCGCGATGCTCTCATCAAGGATCACATATGAGTTGTAGGATATGCCCTCTGTGGGATACTGGCTTTCGAATATCTCAAGCTCAGTATCGTCAAATCCCGCATACCTGATGCTGTCCGATATATCTGTCCTTCTTTTTACTGTCTCTGTCATGTCTTTGTTTCCTTTCTTTTTAATAGAACAATGCCCGCCGGCTCAGAGCCGGCAGGCATCTGTAAATTCTTATGGCTTATTGCTTTGCCACACTATGCACGTATCACTACTCTTCTGGCAGGCTCTTCTCCGCCTGCGTCATCACCGTTCATAGCTGTCGTGGCGGCATCAAGTGACTGTATGATCTGCATCCTGTCCGCTGCCGCGATATTATCGTTTGCTTCATCCGAAAACACATTCTCTATCTGACTGAGATCTCTCTCTCCACTCTCTTCAAGTGCCGCGGCACCTGTCATCTGCGTAGAGAAATTACCTGCATTGGTCTGCTCGGCCTCTCTTTCATCTTCTCTTGCCTCCATCTCCCTGTTGTAATCATTCTGGGATATCTCACCCTGAAGATACATCTGCTCCAGCCTCATGTCGGAGATGCCTGTATAGGTTGTTATCTGATCCTCATGCTTCTGAGTCTGGGTTTCCTGTATATAGTCCTCTTCCTCCTCTTCCTCGTCAGCTCTTTCATTACCGAGCTCTATAGCCTCTTCGGTCCTGCTCGTACCGATCACTGCCCTTTCTGTGCTTTCTTCTATGGCTTCC
>CAJOME010000150.1 GCA_905235585.1 uncultured Lachnospiraceae bacterium
AAAAGCTGAGTTCACTCCGTGGATAAGGGTTAAATACAAACAACAGGTAAAGCATGAGCTCGGACTGCAGCTGGACAGGTGTATGCCTTTTTTTGAGGGACAGGGGAGTATACGGATAGACAGCCACAGGCATTTCCACATGGTGCCGTTTGTATTTGATGCCATAGCCGAGCTTATAGAAGAAAGAGGGCTGGAGGTGTCATATATAAGGATAATACATGAGCAGCTCAAATTCTACAGAGGCATAGCAAGGTTTGAGTATTTTAAGCCGGTGAACGTCATAAAAGCCATGCTCCTTAATGCCTTTTCCGCTATTGACAGGAGAAGGCACAGGGAGCTATGTGACAGAGTGCAGGCAGATTTTGCCAGCATCCTGTTTTCCGGGCATATGACATGCAGAAACGTAAAGCTGATCCTAAAAAACATAGAGAACAACCCATCGGATTTCAGAGAAAGCATTGAGCTTATGTTTCATCCCGGAGCAGTGCTTGAAAAGGAAGATCTGGAGCGTATAAATGATGCAGAGGACAGGGCATATATGTCTGACGGAATGCGTGATAAGGAGGCCGAGGCAACGATATGCCTTTAGCGTCAGTCCTTTATCAGGCATTTGCGAGCTGACAAAGCTCGTCCAGCATCTTCGGCAGATCCGTTTCCATGTTTTCATCCGAAAACTGACAGGTGCCGACCTTTTCATGCCCTCCGCCGTTGTATTTGAGCATAAGGCTGCCTACATTTACCTTGCAGGTCTTATTCAGTATACTGTAGCCTACTGCAGCCGAGCAGCCCTTTCCGCCGCGGCCGTTTACTATCCATGCAGAGATATTCTGCTCGGGATACATGCTGTATATCATAAACCGGTTGCCGGTGTATATAGGATCGACTCCCCTGAGGTCTGAAATGATCACATTGCCCTCGGTACGTGTATGAGCGGTAACCATTTCCTTGAACTTTGCGGTTGCGGTCTGCTCCATATAGACCTCTATACGCTCCTTCACATCGGGCATGGCAAGTATCTCTTCAGTTGACTTGTCTTTGCAGGCTACCATGAGCTTTTCCATGAGCTGATAGTTGGATACGGTAAACTGTCTCCAGCGGCCGAGACCGGTACGGGGATCCATAAGAAAGCCAACCAGTATCCACCCTGTAGGATTCATTACCTCGTCAATGGTCAGATCTCCGGAGTCTACCTTATCAACGGCGATCATCATGTCATCAAAATTGGGGAAGGTCTCTTTTCCGCCGTAATATTCGTATATGATACGCGCACAGGATGGTGTGATCCTGCTTTCTCCTTTATATTTGCCGGCAAGCTCCAGTCTCTCGTGCTCACTTGAGTGATGGTCAAACCACAGACCGCATCCGGGCACATAAGGGACGTTTGCCAGACAGTCATTCTCGTCTATCTCTACCAGTCCATCTTGCAGATCCTTAGGATGCGCAAATGTCCAATGATCCACTATGCCTGCCGCAAGGAGCAGGGCTCCACAGGCCAAGCCGTCAAAATCAGAACGTGTAACAAGTCTCATAGCCATAACAAGGTCACTCCTTATCTGTTTTTTCGTCTTCTATTTTAAGTTCATTCATACGGGAAATCAAGAAGAGTATGCATATATATCTTTTTGTACTTTTGGTATACTTAAAATATCATGATGGCTATAATAAATATATGAACGCGAGAATAAGCGGAAAAATAAATATCTTATTCAACTCCTACGATCTGTTCAGCTATGCAGGCACCGAAAAGAACAGATCCAAGACCAGAAAAGAGATCCCGGATATCACGGATGAGGAGATGGAGGAGCTTGAGGCATATCTGGACAGATTTAAGGAATTCTGCGAAAAATACGGCAGGATCATCGCTGAAAAATATAAGATGCCTCACCTTCCATACAGTGAAGAGGGAAAAAAAGAGGTTTCCGAATATGTGGATATATGCCGACAGGAGTTTCCGGATATAGATATCATGCATATCAGGGAGCTTTTCAGTACGGTGTGCGTGAATACGAATGTTTAGGCTATGACAGCGTACAAAGCCGCAGCAAATTAAAGCTTTGACTTGATGTCGGCTATCCATTTTTCCTTATCGCCGACCGTAAAGATGTGTCTGCTGCCGTCTTTTGATTCGATAAGTATATGATGCTTATCATCCTCGTCTACTCTTACGTCAGCTATATCTGCGTAGGGGATACTCAGATCATCGATTTCGACCTTATATGAATGCGGATGAAATACAAGACTGTCGGGGAAGAAATAAAGCTTCCCGTTTGTGGTCTCTATTCCTCTGTGACGATTGGCGGAACCACCCTGATATTTACTGTACTTTGACTTTTCTGCAGCCTCTTTTTGCACCTGCTTGATCTCCTTTTTGGATACGGAGAACAAAGTAGTGATACCGAGAGCGATACACCATGAGATAATACATGATATAACACCCGTCATGATTATAGGATTATCAGGAAAGATCCCGTATCCCAAAAAGGTGCCGAAAGCCGTCAGCACCAGCCATATCGCAAAAAATACCAAAAATACGCTTGCCATAAAAAATATAATACCATAAATCGGGAAAATGCGGTATTATAGATGAAAGGGTAACTGTTCGAAGCCCAAGGGGTGCTGAATAGTTACAGAGAAGGTACTTATTTGATCAATGAGGTGCATGACTATGAAGACGGATAAGCGTATGAGAGCTTTATTGATAGCTGCATGTGGAGCAGTGATACTTGGGATCACCGGACTGATAAACAGTACTCCGTGCTTTGCGGCGGATAACACATCTTCGGATGATAAGGAGCAGTCCGACGAAGAACTGTACAAGCTTGATGATGAGGTACAGGAGTGGCTGGATGAAGGTCACAGTATCCCTTCGGAGGCAAAATATGCCTCATTGTCAGGTACCGGTCATCTGTGGGTGATAAAGGATACCGATTTCAGCGACGGCCGGATAGAGCTCGAGGGTAACGATCAGACCGTGATACTGTATGGACTTAAGCTTAAAGACTGGCTTAAGAGTCAGAGCTTTTTCGGAGAGAATTTCGGAAAGCCGGATAATAAGATAAAGTTTATAAGACCCAAAAAGAAAAAGGCATTTTGATTGAACGTAACGGTGCAATGCATGGGATTGGCGATCCTGAACCTTTGAACTTTCTAAAGCAGGGCTGACAGTAGCCCTGCTTTTTTAACTTCCTCCCAATTTGGGAGGAAGTTGTGCGTTTGGGAGAAACTAAAAATGTTTTAGCAGGAGGCGGTTTTGGAAATACACATCTGAAAAAAGGAGGGGGATTTACTTGACAAAGGTAAGAACCTACCATATCATAAGTATGAACCTACGAATAGGAGGGCGCTATGAACATCGACAAAATAGCCATTCTCATAAAGAAAGCGGCTTTGGAGGCAGAAAAAGTGCAGATGCCAATCCTGCAGAGTCATGATCTCTCGGTTGCACAGTACAAATTTTTGAAATATCTGTACAGTACACCTAAGGATTCTGTCCGTGTAGTTGACCTGGAAACAGAGTATTCCATGACTCACCCGGCAGTAATCGATATTCTGAAAGTGCTGGAGAAAAAGGGTTATACTACACGCAACGTGAATCCGGAAGATGCCCGCAGCAAGATCGTTTCTCTGACTGACAAAGCGTATACCTGGCAGAGTGAGTTAGAGGGACTTGGAGATATCATGGACGAAGCTGTCACAAAGAACCTGACTGACGATGAAAAGAAAGAGATGATCCGGCTTTTACATAAAATGATGGGAGAATAAGACCGTGTTGTCCACTAAATTATAGTAAAATCAAGTCTCCCAGAGTTCTCCGGGAGACTTTTATAAAGCGGGGATCAATAATTTTTGGATTCAACTTCAAAATAGCTCTGTGGATGATTACATACGGGACAGGTTTCGGGAGCGTTTGTGCCTACTACTATATGACCGCAGTTGCGGCATTCCCAAACCTTAACCTCACTCTTTTCAAACACCTGTTTTGTCTCAATGTTGTTTAACAGCGCGCGGTATCTTTCCTCGTGATTTTTCTCAATTGCTGCAACGCCTCTGAATTTTTCGGCCAGTTCATGGAAGCCCTCCTCGTCGGCAGTCCTGGCAAATTCGTCATACATATCCGTCCATTCATAGTTCTCGCCGTCTGCGGCTGCTTTAAGATTCTCTGCGGTATTGCCTATTCCCTTAAGCTCCTTGAACCAGAGCTTGGCGTGCTCTTTCTCGTTGTCTGCAGTCTTCAGAAAAAGCGAAGATATCTGTTCATACCCCTCTTTCTTCGCAACAGAAGCAAAATAGGTGTACTTGTTTCTTGCCTGTGATTCTCCGGCAAAGGCTGCCATAAGATTTTTTTCTGTCTGTGTTCCTTCATAGGGATTGCTCATAGTAGTTCCTCCTTGTTTTCCCGACCGATCGATCATACATTGAATCCGCGTTGCTGATGGGGGATTCCTACTGTTGAATTATACAGTATTATACTGCGTTAG
>CAJOME010000151.1 GCA_905235585.1 uncultured Lachnospiraceae bacterium
GAGATTTGAAGCGCAGAATGAGGAGTACACAAAGCGCTGGGTCAACCTGATGCGTACTCTGGCAGCCTTCTGGGGATCCAATGATTTTCTTTCGCAGATGCAGATCCTGTCCGTCACTACGCTGGGCGCTGTCTTTTGCGTAAATGACTATCTGACGGTGGGCGAGTACATCGCTTTTGTCACCTACAATGCAATGCTGAGCTGGCCTGTAAGGGCACTTGGAAGGATCATTTCCGAGATGAGTAAGGCAGGGGTTGCAATCGACCGTATCAGATACATCATGAACAGCGAGATCGAGCAGGACAAAGAGGGCGCGATCACTCCGTATATCAATGATGATATAACCTTTGACCACGTCTCTTATGCCTATGATAACGGTACTGCTGAGGTCCTTAAGGACGTCTCCTTTACCATCAAAAAGGGTTCTACCTTCGGTATCCTCGGAGGAACGGGTTCGGGCAAGTCAACGCTTATGTATCTTCTTGACAGGCTCTATGAGCTTCCGGGAGACTCCGGAAGGATAACTATCGGAGGTCATGATATTTCCGACATCCGGATGAGCCATATCAGGAGGAATGTCGGCTTTGTACTTCAGGAGCCGTTCCTGTTTTCAAAGACGCTGTCAGAGAATATCGGCATAACGCAGGATAGTCCGCATATGAGCGATATAAAGCGGGCTGCGGGGATTGCTGCTCTCGATGAGACGATAGAGACTTTTTCCAAAGGATATGAGACTTATGTCGGAGAGAGGGGAGTCACACTCTCCGGAGGTCAGAAGCAGCGCACGGCTATTGCCCAGATGCTCATGACAGAGCCGCAGGTCATCATCTTCGATGACTCGCTTTCTGCTGTCGACACAAGGACAGATGCCCGTATCAGGGCCGCACTGTCCGATTCTCTGGCAAAAGAGACTGTCATACTGATCTCACACAGAATTACAACACTGATGCACGCAGACAACATTATCGTCCTTGACCACGGCAGGATAGCCGAGCAGGGCTCACATGAAGAGCTCCTTGAAAAGGGCGGTATCTACAAGAAGATTTACGATATACAGATGCAGGGAACATGAACGAGAACGAAAAAGAAAACGACTACAATGTAAAACTAAAATTTTTCGGAGTCCCTAAGCTTATCCCATATATAAAGCCCTATATACCGATGATTTTGTTTATGGCATTTTTGGGCGTACTGGGATCCTTTATCGACTCCGTCTATCCTCTGTTCAACAGGTATGCACTCGATAACTTTGTTGCGGGAAAAACGCTTAAGCACCTTACAGGCTTTATCATACTTTATGTACTGGTGGTGCTCTTGCAGGTGATCATCAATTTTGTCGCCGGTTATTTCGGCGGCAAGGTTGAGATGAGCGTTGACAGGGACCTTCGTAATGCAGCATTTAACCATCTGCAGGAGCTCTCTTTTGCATACTTCAATCAGAACAATGTGGGATACATCCATGCCAGGGTCATGAGCGATACCGGCAAGATCGGTGTCATGGTGGCCTGGAGACTCATGGATATTGTCTGGAACGGCGCCTACATAGTAAGCGTCTTTGTAATGATGCTCATTTTGAACGTGCGGATGGCGCTGTACATTATCGTGCTGGTGCCGATTGCTGCAGTGACGGTTATGTTTTTCCAGAAAAAGCTTATCGTCCTTAACCGCAAGATAAGGGAGATCAATTCCAAGATCACCTCCAATTTCAACGAGGGCATCACAGGCGCTAAGGCCATAAAGACCCTTGTCGTTGAGGACAGGATACAAAAGGAGTTTGAGGAGGAGACTTTAAAATACAGAAAGACCTCCGTCTATGCAACGCATAACTCCGCTTTTTTTGCATCCGCGATCACTATGCTCTCAACCTTCGCACTGGCGCTTGTTTTGTGGAAGGGCGGTGCCATGACAATCGAAGGAGTTCTGCAGCTCGGGACGCTGTCGGTATTTTTGACCTACGCCCTTGAGATGATGGAGCCTATCCAGAATGTCATCGTCACCTTTGCGGACCTCATCTCCGTACAGGTAAACGTGGAGAGATTCACAAAGCTCATGGAGACCGAGTCGGACGTATCCGATTCGCCTGAAGTCATCGAGAAGTACGGCGATACCTTTAATCCGAAAAAAGAGAACTGGGAGCCTTTATACGGAGATGTTGAGTTTAAGGATGTCTCCTTTAAGTACCCGGACGGCGATGAGATGGTGCTTGAGCACTTTAACCTTAAGGTCCCGCAGGGGACCAATATTGCCATTGTCGGTGAGACGGGAGCGGGCAAATCAACCCTTGTTAATCTCGTCTGCAGGTTCTTTAAGCCGACGGAAGGATATGTCCTTATCGACGGGCGGGATGCTGCTGAGAGGTCGCAGCTCTGGCTCCACAGCAATATAGGCTATGTCCTTCAGACGCCGCATCTTTTCTCAGGAACTGTAAGGGATAACTTAAAATACGGCAAACCCGATGCCACGGATGAAGAGATCATGAGAGCACTCGATATTGTATCGGCGCGGAGCGTAGTTGAAAAGATGCCTAAAGGGCTTGACTCAGACGTCGGAGAAGACGGAGATATGCTCTCAACAGGAGAGAAGCAGCTACTTTCTTTTGCCAGGGCTATTTTAGCAGACCCCAGGATACTGGTCCTTGATGAGGCTACAGCATCCATTGATACCGTGACTGAGAAAGCTATCCAGGATGCGATCAAGACAGTGACAAAGGGCAGGACTTCTTTTGTCATAGCACACAGGCTTTCAACCGTCGTTGACGCGGATGTTATACTGGTTGTAAAAGACGGCAAGATAATTGAGAGAGGAAGCCACAAAGAGCTCATGGATCAGAAAGGCTATTACTACGACCTCTTCACCAGACAGTTTGAAGAGATGAGCATATCAAGCGTTTTGGAGGGAGAAACCTGATGGCGGATTACGCGGTTTTCAGCGACATACATTCCAATCACAGCGCCCTTCAGGCTTGCATTGACTATGCAGTTGGAAAGGGCATTACGAACTTTATCCTCTTAGGGGACTATGTGACGGACTGTCCTTACCCTCAGAAGACCATGGAGCTCATCTATGTCCTGAAGCAGTACTTTAACACAACCATCATACGCGGCAACAGGGAGGAATACCTTCTTAATTACAGAAAAGACGGCACAGGCGCCTGGAGAAAGGGATCTGCGAGCGGGTCACTTCTGTATACTTACGAGAACCTGACGGACAAGGACTTTAACTTCTTTGATTCACTCCCAAATTACGGGATCATGAAGGAAAAAGGGTTTCCCGGTTTTGAGTACTGCCACGGGTCTCCGACCAATACGGGAGAGCTGTTGTTTAAGGATAAGAGGAATACCAAAAAGGTACTCAGCCACTTAAAGACGGGCGTTCTTTTACACGGTCACAACCATGTTCAGGAGACCTATGTCTACCGCGGCAAAAAGGGCGTGAACCCCGGTTCCATAGGTATTCCGTGGTATCACGACGGCAAGACCCAGTTCTGCATCCTCCACGGGAACGGCAAGACCTGGGAAGAGGAATATATTCAGCTTGACTACGACAGGAAAGAGATATTAAAGGAGTTTGAGGAG
>CAJOME010000152.1 GCA_905235585.1 uncultured Lachnospiraceae bacterium
TGCCTCATCAAAGAGCTCACGCCGCTCCTCGGGCTTGCCGGAGAGTATCTGGTCTATCTTGCCCTGTCCTATGATGGAGTAGCCGTCCTGACCTATACCCGTATCATAAAAAAGCTCATTGATATCCTTCAGCCTGACCGGATTGCCGTTTATAAGATAGTCGGACTCTCCCGACCTGTATACCCGTCTTGTGACCGACACCTCATCGTACTCCGTAGACAGGATATGGTCGGAGTTGTCCATGGTGATCGTGACATAGGCATAGCCCATCGGCTTCCTTATCTCGGTACCCGAGAAAATGACATCCTGCATGGATGCGCCCCTGAGCTGTCTCGCACTCTGCTCTCCGAGCACCCATCTCACTGCATCGGACACGTTACTCTTACCGGAACCGTTCGGTCCCACTATGCCGGTGATACCGTACTTGAAGTCCAGCTTTATCTTGTCTGCAAATGATTTAAAACCATGTATCTCTATACTTTTTAAATACATATCAGTCCTTACCTTACTTTAGTTTACCGAGCGCTTCATACGCTGCCTTTTGCTCCGCGCCCTTTTTCGAGCTCCCGTCAGCTCTTGATACTTCCCTGCCGTCTATATATACCGCTGCCGTAAATACCTTGGCATGTTCGGGTCCCTTCTCCCCTATAAGGCGATACTCGAGCGTCCCCATTCTGCCCTGTATCAGATTCTGGAGTCTGGTCTTGGAGTCATGAAACATCACTCTGCGCCCGGCGTCAGTCAGCACAAAGCTTTCTATAAACCTCTTTGCCTCGCTTATGCCCGAATCAAGATAGATTGCACCTATCAGAGCCTCAAACACATCCGATATGATAGAGTCCCTGTTGCGACTCCCGTGTTTGTCTTCACCGTGTCCGAGCAGGATGTGCTCCGAAAGACCTATTTCTCTGGCGCATCCTGCGAGTGTAGGCTCGCATACAAGCGATGCCCTGAGACTCGTCATCTCTCCTTCCCGCATTTTGGGATTGTTCTTAAAGATATAGTCGGAGGAAACAAGCTCCAGCACCGCATCGCCCAGAAACTCCAGTCTCTCATAGTCATCCCTGTCATTCCCCGTCAGTTCGTTTTTGAATGATGAGTGGGTCAGGGCGGTGAGCAGCAGCTCTTTGTCCTCAAACACATATCCTATTCTTTCTTCAAGCTTCTCTATCGGATATACGCTGTTCATTTCAATACATCATTAAAGAGCCGGCACACTACCTTGCCGGCTCGATAGCATCATCACTTCTCCTGTCAGTTCTTTTCTCTTGCAGCCTTAATCAGCTCTACGGCATCTCCTACTGTCTTGATCTTCTCTACTTCCTCGGTATCCACGGTCAGCTCAAACTCCTGCTCTATACCCATAATGATCTGAAACACATCGAGCGAATCCGCTCCGAGATCATCAGTGAAAGTCGTCTCAAGAGTAACCTCGTCCTGATCTACGCTGAGTACCTCCGCAATGATTTCCTTCAGCTTTTCAAATTCCATTATCTATTCCTCCCACTTAATTGGTATCCGGATCCAGATACTGCTTTATCTTTCCGTTCACATCCTGCTCTTTGAATGTGATGCACTGTATTATAGAGTTTCTCACTTCATTTGCCTTTGCCGACCCGTGCGTCTTTACCACAAGCCCCCTGAGTCCGAGCAGCGGCGCTCCTCCGTATTGCGCGGCATCAAAGGCTGTAAGCGTCTCCTTTAGAGACTTTTTGATGAGCAGTGCTCCTATCTTTGTGGCAGGATTCTTCATCAGTGCTCCCTTCATCTTGGAAAGCAGCACCTTTCCGACACCCTCATACATCTTCAGCGCCACGTTGCCGGCGAAAGCCTCGCACACTATCACATCCGCTCCGCCTGCAGGTATCTCGCGTGCTTCTATGGAGCCGATGAAGTTTATGTCGGTGCACATCTTGAGCAGCGGATAAGTCTCCTTTACCAGGGCGTTGCCCTTTTCCTCCTCTACACCTATGTTCAGAAGAGCCACTCTTGGCCTGTCCACTCCCATGGCGTATTTCATATAGGCAGACCCCATCTTTGCAAACTGCACCAGATGAGAGGGTCTTGCATCTACATTTGCCCCACAGTCTACCAGCAGGGATACTCCGTTTGCATTGGGTATGAGCGGAGCAAGGGGCGGTCTCTCCACTCCCTTTATCCTGCCCACGAGAAGCTGCCCTCCCGCAAGCACCGCTCCTGTGCTGCCCGCCGAAACAAAGGCATCGCATTTGCCTTCCTTCACCAGATTCATCGCGATCACAAGGGACGAATCCTTCTTCTTCCTTATAGCCATGACGGGCGGCTCATCCATCTCTATGATCTCGGTGGAATCCACCGTCTCTATCCTGTCTGAAGGATATGTGTACTTCGCAAGCTCCGATGCCACGGCATCATGTGAGCCCACAAGAAATACCTTTACATTTCCGTTTTCATTTACGGCATCCACGGCTCCTTTTACTATCTCTCCCGGAGCGTTGTCACCGCCCATCGCGTCAAGCGCGACATTTACGTAATCACTCATATATACCTTATCTGTAACTGCAGTTACGCAACCCATTGGATTTTTTGCTTTGCAAAAGGGCTGATCGATCTTGTGCATGCATTGATACGCACACACCTACTACACTATACAAGAGGCTATGACAAAAATCAAACCCGATATAGTCTGCTTCAGTCCTCTGTACAGCCTTCATCACCAGACAGCTCTCCCGGCATGAAAACATGTCTGGTAGAGCCGAAATTTGACCTGTAGACCTTTTTCCAGATCTTCCATATGTAAGGCCGGGTGATATATTCCCTGTCTATCTTTTTGGTGTCTGCCAGTGCCGATACCTCGGTATAGAGCTGCTTCGTGAGCTCGGAATCAAATCTTATCTTCTTCATCGTATCCCCCTGTCGCAAAAAAACTCCGGCTTGCACCGGAGTTTCTGAGATCTTGTTTAGTCCTGTTCCAGAACCTTTTTCTTGTTGTATGTCCCGCACTCCTTACACACTCTGTGAGGAAGCATGAGCGAACCGCAGTTCGGACACTTCACAAGATTCATTGTATCCATTCTCCAATTGGCACGCCTCTGATCTCTGTGTCCCTTGGATGATTTATTCTTCGGACAGATTGACATTTCTCCACCTCCTTAACCATCGGACTCTTGTCCTTATTCTATGATGAACGGACTACATCCGTACTCGTCGTCACACTCGAAACATTATAAAGACCCTTCAAGGCTTTGTCAACGGGAAATTGTTCAAACGATACTCTCAAATCAAAAATGAGCAGTACATGAGGAAGATACAGGTCACTGTTCAGACAGCTCTGCGCACTTGCTGCGCTGAGCGTGAGAAAGATTACAGAAGCCAATACAAGGATTTGCCCCATTGCCGAAGGCAATTTAAATGGGCAAATCCAGTTGCTGTGAGCACCTGTAAGGACAGTAACAGATACAGTGCAGATAGTAATACTGCCCCCGAGAGATAAGAATACCGCGTGTCGTATACTTGAAGCCTATGTTAAGGGTATTACTTCAATGTGATCCCACTTTTTTGATGCTTTGTAATGAGTAATAAAAGCAGGACAGCCGATATGCCGGCTCCGAGTATATCAAGTCCGATATCCATGAGCTCAAAGGCTCTGCCCGGCACGAAGTACTGATGTATCTCATCCGTGCAGGCGTATAGAAAGCATACCGCAAGGGATAATAAAAGTGTCCGGTATCTGCATGAGATAAATGCTCTCACGGCTATGTACAAAAGTATAAATAGTATGGCATATTCTGCCATATGCGCTATATCCCTGATATAAGGCTCGAGGATCAGCGACAGCTGCACCTTATCTCCGTCGGTCATGGAAGAAAATCGGGTGACCAGCCTTACAAGCCTGAGCGCAAGTGTCTCACTCTGTATCGAAGATTTTACCGCAGTCTTATCCGAAAGAGCATATATCACATACATCCATATGATAGCCGGAATAAACACGGCAGCTTTCCTTATTTTCTCAAGCACAGACAATATCTTAAAGCCGTGATGCGATCACTCAGAGGCATTGTCGGAGGATCTGACTATCTCAATATGCACGTCATCAAGCTGCTGCTGCTCTACCTCGGCAGGCGCGCCCATCATCAGATCCTCGGCATTCTTATTCATAGGGAACGGTATGATCTCACGTATGGAGTCTTCACCGGCTATAAGCATTATCATGCGGTCTACCCCGGGAGCTATGCCTGCATGCGGAGGTGCGCCGTAGCAGAAAGCATTGTACATGGCCGGGAACTTGGCTTTGACATCCTCTTCACCGAGACCCACAAGCTTAAATGCCTCTATCATTATCTCAGGATCATGGTTTCTGACGGCACCCGATGAGAGCTCCACTCCGTTGCATACGAGATCGTACTGGTAAGCAAGTATCTTTAAGGGATCTTCGTTTTTAAGCGCGTCCAGTCCTCCCTGAGGCATGGAGAACGGGTTGTGACAAAACTCCAGCTCTCCCGACTCTTCACCGATCTCATACATGGGAAAGTCCACTATCCAGCAGAATTCATAGTCTTCCTTATCCATATGTCCGGGTACTGAAGCGCCGATCGTCTTTATAAGAGTACCGCCGGTCTTTAATGCCTGTCCCCTGCTCCCGGCAGAGATAAATACTACATCTCCAGCCTTAAGCTCAAAGGCTTTTATGATATCGTCCTGCTTATCCGCAAGGAACTTTGCGACTCCGCCGGCGAGTGAAGCACCGTCATCACCGCACTTTACCCAGTAGCTCTTGCCGCCCGATACCACCTCGGCATCGGCGCATATCTTGTCGATCACCTTTCTCGATCCCTCAAAGCCGTGTACTGCTACAGCCTTTATCACATCCGCCGTGTCAAAGGGCTCGAAGCCGCAGCCTCTAAGCATATCTGTCGCCTCGGCAAGGGTCAGGTCTATGCGAAGATCCGGCTTGTCCGTACCGTAGGTGTCAAGAGCCTCAAGATAAGGTATCCTCTTAAAGGGTGCTCCCGATGCCTTTTTGTATTTTCCGTATTTTGCGAATATGGGCGGCAGCACATCCTCGAGTATCTCAAACACATCCTCCTGAGAGGCAAATGCCATCTCCATATCGAGCTGATAAAACTCACCGGGAGACCTGTCGGCTCTTGCATCCTCGTCCCTGAAGCACGGCGCGATCTGGAAGTACCTGTCAAATCCAGACGCCATAAGTATCTGCTTAAACTGCTGGGGAGCCTGCGGCAGCGCGTAAAACTTGCCCTCATGCAGTCTTGACGGCACAAGATAATCTCTCGCGCCCTCCGGGGATGAGCAGGTAAGTATCGGTGTCGTGATCTCTATGAAATCATGCTCTGTCATGGCCTGTCTAAGCTCTGCTACTATCTTTGAACGCAGCACTATCTTTGACTTTACATCAGGATTTCTTAGATCCAGATACCTGTACCTGAGTCTTGTATTCTCGTCAGCCTCCCTCGACCTGTTGATCTCAAACGGCAGCTCATTGTATCTGCACTTTCCCAGTATCTTTATATCAGCCGGCACTACCTCTATCTCACCCGTAGGGAGATCCGGATTCTTGCTCGATCTCTCTCTTACCGTACCCTCTATCTGAAGAGTGGACTCGGTATTTATCCCCGAGAGCTTATCCATCATCTCCTCGGTCTCTATGACTATCTGCGTAGTGCCGTAATAGTCTCTCAGCACAAGAAATCCGAGATTCCTGCTTACTCTCCTCATGTTCTCATAATAGCCCGCAAGCGTCACCTTGCTCCCTGCATCGCCTATCCTCAGCTCTCCGCAGGTATGTGTCCTTGACTGAAACATTGTCATATCTCCTTATCCGCTGTTTTATTATCGGGCAGGGTGATCCTTACCCGGTCTATCCTGTTGCCTGCGCCCTCGACTATCTCAAAGGCTATACCTTCATCGGTCAGTATCGTCTCACCCGGCTGCGGTATCCTGTCGATACAGCCTATTATATACCCACCTACCGAATCATAGTCATCCGAATGAAGACTGGTGCCTATCTCATCATTCAGGTCGTCTATCTTTACCGAAGCCTCCACCATAAACTCACGGCTGCCTATCTCCTCTATGAGCTGCTCTTCATCCTCATCGTATTCGTCCTTTATCTCTCCCACGATCTCCTCTATAAGATCCTCCATGGTCACGACACCCTCCGCCGAGCCGTATTCATTCAGCACTATGGCCATGGGCACGGACTCCTCCTGCATCTCTACGAGCAGCTCGGACGTGCTCTTGGTCTCAAACGTATAATAGGCATCTCTCATTATATCTGTGGTCCTGAAATGCTCCTCGTCCGCCTTTATGAAAAAGTCCTTCATGTTGATGACGCCTATCACATTGTCGGTATCATCCTTGTACACGGGTATCCGGGTATATTTGTCATTCATGAATATGGTCCTGAGCTCATCATACGTGGCATCTATATTGACCTCTGTTACATCTATGCGCGGTGTCATGATATCCTTTGCCATGGAGTCTCCAAAGTCCACGACATTGTTTATCATCTGCTTCTCTTCACTCTCTATCACACCGTCCTCATGGCTCACATCCACAAAGGTTCTGAGCTCCCCCTCCGTGGTGACATCGTAAGCACCGTTCATATCTATGCGAAGCAGCCTAAGCACCCCGCCGCACAGCCTGTTGATCAGCCATATCACCGGAGTGAGTATACACATGAGTACCCATATTATCCTGACATAAAAAAGCGCAAGGGTATTTGCCTTTATCGTAGCCGCGTTTTTAGGCGTGATCTCTCCGAATACCAGTATGGCAAAAGTAAGCAGCAATGTCATGATCCCTACGTTCAGTCCGATCGACATGGCTATCGTTGTCGCAAGAGCCGATGCGGCCAGGTTC
>CAJOME010000153.1 GCA_905235585.1 uncultured Lachnospiraceae bacterium
GTCCGATAGACGGCAGGAAGATCAAGTCATGCATAAAGTGCAAGACCTGTGCCATAATGAACGGCTTTGGAGGCGCGGGAGCTTTTTCGGACGGCAAATACAATATCACAAATGATTTCGGGGGCAATCTGTACGAGTATATCGGCAGGGAGAAGGCCATAGAGCTGATGAACTATGTCGATGATATCAATGTGTCGCACGGCGGAGAAAATACGACTATGTTTTCGACCGCAGGCACTCATCTGAAGAAAATATGCATGCAGAACAAGCTGACCCTGCTGGATGCTTCCGTGAGGCATCTCGGCACCGATATCAACTATATAGTACTGCAGAGTCTCTATGAGGAGCTGAAGGACAGGGTGGAGTTTCATTTCCTGACTCCGGTATCCGGAATAAAGAAGCTGGATGACGGCTACAGAGTGTATCTGAAAGATGACGGGCAGGACAGCGGCAGTCAATATGTTGACAGCGGCAGTCAGTATGTTGACAGCGGCAGTCAGTACGCTGACTGCAGAGACTGCATCATATCCGTGGGGCGGAGCGGGAGCAAATGGATGGAAAGGGTCTGCAGTGAGCTTGATATACCTACCAAGTCCAACCGGGTGGATATAGGAGTGAGAGTAGAGCTGCCTTCGGTCATCTTCTCTCATATTACCGATGAGCTTTATGAGGGCAAGATAGTCTACAGGACTCATAAATTTGAGGATCAGGTCAGAACCTTCTGCATGAACCCCCGCGGTATAGTGGTAAATGAAAATACCAACGGCATAGTGACTGTCAACGGACACAGCTTTGAGGATGAGGAAAAAAAGACAGAGAATACAAACTTTGCCCTGCTTGTGGCAAAGCATTTCTCGGAGCCCTTCAAGGACAGCAACGGATACGGAGAGGGCATAGCGAAGCTTTCCAATATGCTCGGAGGCGGAGCCATAGTGCAGCGTTTCGGTGATCTTGAAAGAGGAAGAAGGAGCAACTGGAAGAGGATAGAGGAGGGTACGGTGCGTCCCACACTCGCGGCCACTCCGGGTGATCTGAGTCTCGTGCTGCCTAAGCGTATCCTTGACGGCATCATCGAGATGATATATGCGCTTGACAAGATAGCTCCCGGTACCGCAAATGACGATACTCTGCTCTACGGCGTGGAGGTCAAGTTCTACAACATGGAGGTGGAGCTGGACGAGCATCTGGAGACCAGGCATAAGGGTCTGTATGTGATAGGAGACGGCAGCGGTGTGACACATTCGCTCTCGCATGCGTCGGCAAGCGGCGTGTATGTCGCAGACAGGATCTGCGATGATCAGGGTATACGATAAGAACGCTTCATTCATTTTTAACATTTTTATTTGGCAGGGAGGGCATCATGTATGGCTGATAAGAAGGTATGGTGGAAAGAGGCTGTGGTATACCAGATCTACCCAAGGTCTTTTGCTGACAGTAACGGAGACGGCATAGGAGATCTGAATGGGATAACGGAGCATCTGGATTATCTTAAAGAACTTGGGATAGATGTGATATGGCTGTCTCCCATATACAAGTCTCCCAATGATGACAATGGATATGACATCTCTGACTATAGGGATATCATGACAGAGTTCGGCACGATGGATGACTTTGACAGGATGCTGAATGCAGCGCATGAGCATAATATCAGAATAGTCATGGATCTTGTGGTCAATCACACTTCCGATGAACATGCGTGGTTTGTTGAGAGCCGCAGCTCCGTGGACAATCCATACAGAGATTACTATATATGGAAGGAGCCGCGTGACGGAAGAGAGCCGAATAACTGGCAGTCCTGCTTTTCGGGATCGGCATGGGAGCTCGACGAAAGTACAGGGATGTATTATCTTCACTGCTTTTCAAAAAAGCAGCCTGACCTTAACTGGGATAATCCAAAGGTCAGGGAGGAGATATTTGATATGATGACATGGTGGTGTGAAAAGGGAATAGACGGATTTCGCATGGATGTGATAAGCATGATATCCAAAAATCCCGACTATCCCGACGGTCCTGTGAGAGATGGGATATATGGTGATCTGGGTCCATATGTGTGCAACGGACCGCATGTCCATGAGTACCTTGAAGAAATGAACAGAAAAGTGCTGTCCGCATATGACATAATGACTGTCGGCGAGGCAGCGGGAGTTACTATAGAGGAAGCAAAGAAATACGCTAATAATGACGGTACGGAGCTTGGGATGGTATTTCACTTCGAACATACCGACGGAGTAGTGACAGCGGAAAATGTCATAGGCAAATGGGGTTACGCACAGCCAAAGATGACGATAGTGAGAGATATACTTAACAAGTGGCAGACGGGACTGGAGGGCAAGGCATGGGGCAGCCTTTACTGGGATAATCACGATCAGCCCAGGGTGGTATCCCGTTTTGGTAATGATTCTCCCAAATGGAGAGAGCTGTCGGCTAAAATGCTGGCTACAACCCTGCATATGATGAAAGGGACACCGTACATCTATCAGGGAGAAGAGATAGGCATGACAAATATGCATTTTACATCTGTGGACGACTGTGATGACATCGAAGAGATCAATGCATATACGCAGTACGTTACCGAGCATGGTGTGGTATCGGCGGAGGAAATGCTCAAGTGTTTCGACGCCGTAGCCCGGGATAATGCGAGGACTCCGATGCAGTGGGATGACTCGGACAATGCAGGCTTTACCACAGGTAAGCCCTGGTTTGCCGTCAATCCGAATTACAGTAAGATCAATGTAAAGGCGGCTGTGTCAGATCCCGATTCGGTATATAACTATTACCGGAAGCTCATCCGTCTGCGTCATGAGAATGAGATCATAGTATATGGCAGTTTTCGTCCGCTCATGACGGACAGTGAGACGGTTTATGCATATGAAAGAGAGCTTGACGGCAAAATACTGACCGTAGCCTGTAACTGGACGGAGGATGAGCAGCCCTGTCCGCTTTTTGATGCGAAAAAAGGCAAAGAGCTTATATCCAATTACACGGAGCATAAGCAAGGGGTACTGCAGCCCTACGAGGCAAGAGCAATACTTCACGATCAGAATGAATCATAATCATGGAAAAGCTATGAAAAAACAATGGTGGCATGATAAGGTAGCATATCAGATCTATCCGAAAAGCTTTTATGATTCAAACGGAGACGGTATAGGAGATCTGGAGGGAATAATAAGAAAGCTTGACTATCTGAAGGAGCTGGGAGTGGACATCGTATGGATATCACCTATATATGTCTCTCCGCTTGCCGATCAGGGATATGATATTGCGGACTATAGGGCAATAGATCCGAGATTCGGCACAATGCAGGATATGGACAGGCTGCTTGATGAGGCGCATAAAAGAGGGATGTACATACTTATGGATCTCGTAGTGAACCACTGCTCTGATGAGCATGAGTGGTTTAAGAAGGCCTGTGAGGATCCCGACGGACGGTATGGCGGATATTTTTACCTTCAAAGAGTCGTTGATGGCAGGCTGCCCTGCAACTGGAGATCCTATTTCGG
>CAJOME010000154.1 GCA_905235585.1 uncultured Lachnospiraceae bacterium
CATGATCCTCATCAATAAGGAAGAAGTCATAAAAGTCTCCTCCCACCTCTTTAGCAGGGTTCATCGTAGCATACAGATCAAACTCGCTCTTTTCGGGGAAGGGCGGGAATATCCTGGGCAGCATATCCGCCTGTATCTGAGTAGCCACGTTGAGCTCCGCGCCTATACGCTCCTTTTCTGCCGTGACCTTTTGCAGGTTGTCTATATATTCATTTATCCCTATCTCCATCTGATACAGACTTTCGCTGAGAGTCTGTATCTCATCTCCGGTCTTTACCGTCTTTAGCTTCTCTGAGATCTTGGTATTGTTTTCAATGAAATCATCTGCCTCGGATGAAATGAGCTTGATCGGCGATATCACTCTCCGATATGTGAATACTGCGGCAAGTATCAAACTGATCAGAACTATTATCGCTGTCGTGATAGATACTCTTATCACAAAGGCCGTTTTATTCTGTGTAAGAGTCCTCATCGGGATCTCCACACCTACAAATCCGATCGACTTGCCGTCCACCACTACCGGATACATAGCGGTCATGTTGTAGCCGAATACATCATCGGAGATATAAAAGCCATCGTATTTTTTGCCGGTTTCATAGGACTCCTGAACCGCCAGTCTGAATTCCGGGATGATGGCTCCTTTTTCACCAAGCTTATAATTCTGTTCTGGAATGGAATAGCTGTCTGCAATATAATACATCGGCTTCCATGTACGACTTTCGAAATCCTCGTCTGTATATGCCTTCATTACATCCATATCAATTGTTACAATGAAGATGTCATTTGCCTCTATGCTGGCATTGAGCTTATAGAGATAACCCAGCATCTCCTGATATCTCGGAGTATCTATGATGGCATCGCGCTCCTCATCAGATATCCTGCCGTAGCTGTAATCAGCCGCTGCTTTGGCATAAGCTTCAAACTCCTCTGAGGTAAGATACCCTGCCGCTGTTTCTGCAGCATCATATGCCATAGTATCATAGTAGCCCTTTATAGACTGATCGTACTGCCCACGTCCTACGATTATGGCTCCCACATATATCAGCAATCCTACCGTGAGCAGTATGGTAATGACCTTTAAGGAAAGCTTTCCCCTGTTCTTATTTGTTTTCTTCATCTCTATACCTATCTCCTTATATGTTGTGGTTTGGGCTGTCCGCTCTGTCCGTCATACCCGGAGCGCATATTCATGAAGTGCTCCTTGTCGACAAACTCAAGCCTGACCTTCATTATCGAGCCCAATCCCCTCAGCTCCGCATAATCCCTGTTCAGATCTGAAAGCATCCTGTCAAATGATCCCTCATACCGCGCCGTATCATATGCTTCGTGTCTGTCACCTGCAGCTATCACTCCGTGATAGCAGGCAGGTGTGGATGTGTAGTCCTCATAAAAAAAATACTGCCAGACACTAAGCCTCTCAGCAGCAGCCCAATCTCTGACCGCCTTGTCAAGTATCCCGGCATCAAGCTTCTCACCCGCGATATTCATTATCAGATTTCTGCGATACTTGAATCTCACAATAGGGATACTTCCGCAAAAGTCTGCGACATTTATTATATCACCCATAGCATAACGATACAAACCGGAAAATGTTGTTATTATCAGCTCATAAGACTCTCCGGCCTCCAGCTCGTCCACCGTACAGGTCTTCTTACCATCCCCGTCCTCTTTCATGAATTCATAATATGCGCTTCCCGGGATCAGCATATAGTCATAAGTATCTGTCCCGACAGGTACTGCTATCACACATTCCGAGGCGGCATATATATAATGCCATACCGGTAGGTCTCCCCTGTATTTACCAAGTGATATCTCCTCGACCTTAAATGCCTTACTTCCTATACCGCTTACGACACCTGCCCGTTTCCACAGCCTTATGATGATGTTTTCAAATCCTTTTCTGCACTCTCTCCTTATTGTATCTATACGCTCCGGCTGCACTTTAAGGCTCTCCAGCCTCATGCGTACATTGTCCGGTATACCGATATCATCCGATATATGCCCCTTCTCCATGTCACCGAGTACTTTTTCGTAATTATCCTCGAAGTACTTAAAAAAGATCAGCAGATCATACAGATAAACGGATTCAAATGATGTGATATCCTCAGTGGCAAAAGCCAGATACAGCTTTATATACATATAATCACACGGATCTGTAAAGAAGTTCAGCTCTGCTCCTCCGGCAAACTCATCCATATCGACAAGACCGTTTTCGTACAGATATCTGTAATACGATGCCGTAAACAGCATATGGCTTTGTATGCCTGTATCTTTTTTCAGATCCGTCTGTAGGAATGACACGAAAAGACGCTTTCCGCCATGCTCCCTGACATGCTCCTGCAGATACCTGTCCATGACATTTCCGTACCTGCCGAGTGACTCGCATGTGATCGGTATGTGCTTCTCCTTATCCGTTGAACCGGAGGTCTCTAACATACTGTATATTTCGTATGCTGTGGTAAGGTTTATTTCCCCCCTTCGCATCCTCTCGATATACGCATCATAATCCCGGTATGTGCTTACAGGCACCCGTGTACGATACAGCTCTTCTGAGTCTGTATCAGCGAAACCGTATTTTTCGCCAAACTCAGTTTCTGTGTTTTCTTTTAGTATCTTAAGTAATGTCTCCTGATTCTTCAGGCCGAATATGTCTTTTTTTCTATATATTTCTTTGTATATTTCAAGCGTGTCCATACACTTCTTCCAATACTTTTTTTGTATATTTACCGAAAAACGGACCGTTGGCCTCCTGAATGACATGGCTGCCCCCGAGTGCCATATTTGCCTCTATAAGTATGACCTCACCGGCTTCTCCGACTGCCAGATCCCATGACACGAGCCTGTTATGGCCGAGTATGGGGTGCGTCCGCTTAACTGTCTCTTCACACTCCTTAAGGCTCGGTACCTTATAGCCCTTAAACACGATCCCGCTGTCGGGATGGCTGCGAACTACTCTTCCGTCTTCCAGGGTACTAATCCCGTTCAGACATCCATCTTTACCTATACCGCAAAATATACCGCCCTTGCCTGCATTATCAACACGGTTTTTACCTACACCGACTCTTAAGGAACGGCTCAATATCACTACTTCATCATCTATCAGCAGGGACACTATACGTATCGTATTGATAGACTGCGGATGCAGCATGGCCATATCTTTATGCTGCTTCAAGGTTTTCTGTATGACAATATCACTCTTAAGCTTTCTCACCGCATCCTTCAAAAGCTCTGCCTTTTCCTCTTGTGATGACACCTCCGCGAACCTGACAAAATACACACCTGCTCCTCCTTCAGAGCTGTCTGCCGCCTTAAATACCGCCTCATCGCACGCATAAAGCTTCTCCCTGACATCCTTCGCCGCCATCAACCTCGCCATGCCCTTCGTCATCCTCGTCTTCGCCGTCGGCGACCTGATGGGCGTGGGCTCGTCGGTGCCCATCGCCATCGCCCTGGGAGCTGGCAAAAAGGAGGAGGCGAACAACAT
>CAJOME010000155.1 GCA_905235585.1 uncultured Lachnospiraceae bacterium
GAAAGACCTATTATCAAAAGTCCTATGTAAAGTGCCGCATCCATAAGGGTTAGCGCTGTGCCTGCTGCCCCTCCCGCAGCTGCGATGATAAGTCCCGCGGCAGCCGCGGCGGCTATGCATAGCAGCACCGCCTTCGCCCATTTCTTATTAATGAGAAAGAGCGCAAGCGCGGGGAGCATAAGATAAGCCATCAGAGCTTCAGCTCCTCCCTGGGCTGACTCTTGTACCATTCATAGGAGAGCTTTATCCCCTCTTTCAGGGATACCTTTTCCCTCCAGCCTATATTATGAAGCTTTGATACATCGAGCAGCTTCCTAGGCGTGCCGTCCGGCATGCTGTCATCCCATACTATCTCACCCTCATAGCCCACGATCTCTTTTACGAGCTCTGCCAGCTCCCGTATCGTTATCTCCTTGCCGGTACCGATATTCACATGCTCCTCTCCGCTGTAATTTTGCAGAAGATAGACGCAGGCATCCGCCATATCGTCCACATAGAGAAACTCTCTGAGCGGTGAGCCGGTACCCCAGAGCGTGACATTCTCCGCTCCGCTTTCCTTTGCGTCGTCAAACTTCCTTATCATGGCTGGCAGCACATGTGAGCCGCTCAGATTGAAATTGTCATTCGGTCCGTACAGATTGGTAGGCATACAGGATATGAAGTCGTCTCCATACTGCTGCTTGAAAAACCTGCACATCATCAGCCCTGATATCTTCGCTATGGCATAGCCCTCGTTAGTCTTTTCCAGCGGACCGGTCAGAAGCTCGGACTCGCTTATGGGCTGATGCGCCATCCTCGGATATATGCAGGAGCTGCCGAGGAACAGGAGCTTTTTCACCCTGTACTCATGAGCTGCTCCTATCACATTGCACTGTATCGCGGAATTGATATATATGAAGTCCGCGGGCGCGCTCTGGTTTGCGTTTATCCCGCCGACATGCGCCGCCGCGAGTACCACGTACTCCGGCCGCTCCTCCTCAAAGAAGTCAAATACGGCTTTCTGGTCTGTAAGGTCAAGCTCCTTATGCGTGCGCTTCACGATATTGGTATAGCCCTCACGCTCGAGTGCCCTCACTATCGCGGAGCCTACGAGTCCCCTGTGACCCGCCACATATATTTTTGCGTTCCTTTCTATCATAGCTTTCTCCATGTTTTATACGATTACCCCTACCACGATCCCGATCAGCAGTCCGAAGAAGACCTGCAGCGGAGTGTGTCCCACGAGCACCTTGAGCGTCTCCTCCGGTGTCTGGAACTCATCGTAATTTGCGCTGAATATCTCGGTAAACCGGATCAAAAGCTCTGCCTGCTTGCCGGTCTCACGCCTGACCCCCATGGCATCATACATGACCACAAAAGCAAACACAAAGCATATCGCAAAGGCCGGAGACGCGGGTCCTGCATGAATGAACGCACTCGTCGCAAGACCCGTAACAAAGGCTGAATGTGAGCTGGGCATGCCGCCTGAGCCTACGAGCCTGCCCGGGTCAAAGGACTTTGTCAGTATAATGTTTATGATGGTCTTTATTATCTGCGCCGTTGCCCAGCTGCATACTGCCGCAACGAACATTTCATTTGAAAGCAGTGCCTTGATATAGTCCATATCAGACACCCTCCTTCATGTACTCAGCCACGGCATCTCTCCAGTCGGCAAAGGTATATATCCCGGTGAGTCTCAGCATATAATTATCAAGTATGGAATAAGCCGGACGCTTTGCGCTCTGTGGATTGTTCCTCATATACTCTTCAGTGGAAACCGGCTTTACGACAGTCTTTTTTCCCGCAAGACGAAAGACCTCTTTGGCAAAATCAGCCCAGCTTGTATCCCCCTCACAGGTACCGTGATACAGCCCGTAGCTTTCTGTCGGAAGCAGAGCATGTATGCATCTCGCAAGCTCTGCCGCGCTGGTCGGTGTACCGAGCTGGTCATCAACGACTGTCAGTTCGTCATGTGTCTCTGACAGCTGCAGCATGGTCTTCGCGAAGTTGTGTCCGTCTCCGTAGAGCCACGCCGTCCTTATTATGAAAAATCTGTCCGCAAACTGCTTTACAAACTCCTCACCTGCGAGCTTCGTCCTGCCGTATACCGAGACCGGTCCCACAGGATCAAACTCCGTGAGCGGATGATCGGAGGTCTCACCGGGGAATACATAGTCTGTGGAGACATGTATAAGCTTCGCTCCCGTCTCACGCGCTGCTATCGCGAGATTCCTCGGTCCTATCGCGTTTATCTTCATGGCCAGGTCGCGGTCATTCTCCTGCCTGTCTACGGCAGTATACGCCGCGCAGTTTATGATCGCGTACGGCTCGTACTTCCCCACGAAGTCCGTGACCGCGCCGACATCCGTGATATCGAGCTTTATGTCCGCGGTGACATCGGTGTTGATGAACTCATACCCTTCCTCTCCCACAAACTCTTTATTTATGGCTCTCCCGAGCTGCCCGTTGCAGCCCGTGACTATTATCTTCTTCCCCAAATTTCCTCCCTGCTTAATCCGGTACAAAATATAGTACACGTCCTAAAAAAATACGGATTATAGTATAACACCCGTATGCTGTTTTATAAAGAGTCAAATAAGATCGATACGTCTGCCTGTGGAGGCAAATCTCTCCGCAGTCGCCAGATCATGGGTAGCCATCACCACTGTCGTGCCCTGTCTGTGGACGAGCTCCAGCAGCTTGAAGATGTCTGCCGATGAAGCCGGGTCGAGATTGCCCGTAGGCTCATCGGCAAGAAGTATCTGAGGCGAATTGATAAGAGCGCGGGCCATACACACCTTTTGCTTCTCTCCGCCAGACAGCTCCTTCGGATATCTCCTGTGCAGATGATCCACACCCATCATACGCAGTATATTGGTGATACGCTGTTCGGAGTCCCTCATAGAGCCTCCCGTAAGGGAGAGTACCACCTCGAGATTGCCGTATACCGTATAGTCGTCAAAGAGTCTGAAATCCTGAAATACCGTGCCTATGCCGCGTCTGTATCCGGGTATATCCGCTGCCATGATCTCCGACAGCTTCCTCTTGGCAACCTCTATCTCGCCGGCATCCGGCTCGATCTCCTTAAGGAGCATCCTGATAAGAGTGGTCTTGCCGCTGCCGCTCCTGCCCGTGACAAGGATGAACTCTCCCTTCTCTATATATGCGTTAAAGTCCTCAAATACTGGACCCTCCGAAGCATCATAGGTTTTGCCTACGTTTGTAAACCTTATCATAGTGCTAAAAGTATACCACATAAAAGACTGCCGTGCTTAATATCAAGCGCGGCAGTCCTGTTAAAGTATATATTTTTGCGACCTGCAATCAGAAACACGCATTTATGCGGGTTTCGTGCCAAAGCATTGGACATACTGCAGGCAAGCCCGCGACGAAGTCGCATTT
>CAJOME010000156.1 GCA_905235585.1 uncultured Lachnospiraceae bacterium
GTACATCCGGTAATATGCCGGATATGGGCGCTATGCCCACACCGCCGGACTTTGGCTCGGAAAACAACGTCGGTATGCAGGACGGAGACAGACCGGGTATGCCAACAGACGGAGTATCATCCGAAGAAGAGGACATCGCGGCAGTCTCAGGTACGGATATATCCGAATTTGATGCCGGCACATGGAAGACGCTAGCAGCTTCCGTCGTGTTCCTTATCATGGGGCTGATCTTTGCCGTATATTACAAGCGCAGACATTGATGACAAATTTTCCGAGATTTTTTATTTGACCCCGTTTTTTGAAATTCTTCATCCGTATTATTAGACAGAAGGGCAGATAAGGTGATCAGCATCAGGTATGATCCGTCACCTGCCATACTGCCGAAAAGAGAAAAAAAATCGGAGGAAATACAGATGAAAAATGAAACGGTTAAGAAATTGATGATGGCACTGCTTACGGGGACACTGTGTGTCGGCATGACAATGGCTGCTTATGCCGCACCCGCAGGTGGAAGACCCATGGGACAGGGAGGTCAGATGCAGGGTCAGCCGCCTAAGGATGGTCAGCAGATGGGTCAGCCCCCGCAGGGTGAGCTTCCCGGGGGCTTTGAAGAAGGTGAAATGCCCGAGCTTCCCGAAGGAGTCGAAGCAGGTGAAAGACCGGAGCTTCCTGAGGGAGTCGAAGAAGGCGAAAGACCGGAGCTTCCCGAAGGCGTATCCGAAAATGATGCGCAGAAAGTCGGCAGACCTATGGGAAAGAACGGTGAAAGACCTGACGGGGAACGTCCGAAAATGGAAAAACCGGAGGGTGAGCTTCCCGAGGGCGCTCTGAACATAGGGGCATACAGGACAGCGCTGGAGACGATAGATGATGAAGATACAAAAGCATCTCTTCAGGAATACATATATGCTCTTGAGGATGCGCTTGAGGCAGAGAAAACCGCGCTTGATTCCGAAGATGAGCTTACGGAAGAGGAAATGGATGAATACAGGCAGGCAGTAGAGGATGCGTCTGAAGCCCTTGCTGCCGCGTTTGAGGATGCAGGGATAGAGGTGGACGATGAAATGCCGAAGCCCGATGAGGACGAGCTCCCTGCAGGTGCAGCCGGAAACAAGCATGTAGATAAAGCACAGAAAGACGAGGTGCTGGCAGAGAGCGCCGCAAAAAACGACGTGCAGACCACAGCGCAGTCTGCCGGAGGATCCGATACAAAGGCAGCAGCCTCATCAGAGAAGAAAAATGTATTAGCAGGCAAGCTTTCAGATATATATAATTGGCTCAAAGGATTATTCGGCTGAATACGGATACCATGCCGCAGCCGGAATGACATCGGGAACAGGGCATGACAAATATTTATACGGCATCAGAGGAACAGACAGCAGAAAGCGCTAACGACAGGGTCTTACTTGCCAAAGCGGATAAAGAGGAGCTGGAGCGCTTTCTGTCAGATGAACAACAGCATATATTGAAGCTTACGGGAAGGCTCCTTAAAAGGAGCGTGACAGTGAGCGATGATGAGTATTCCATAGCTCTTACGGCTGTATCGGAGGCTGTAAATAATTACGACAGGACCAGGGGTGACTTCTGGTCCTTTGCTTCTGTAGTCATAAAAAGCAGAGAGCTGGACTACTTCAGACACAGCGCATCGGTAAATGACAAAGAAATGCCGGTGTCACCTGATGTTTTTTCCGCAGACAGTACGAACAGTACGGAAGAGAAACGGGACAGGTCTCTGCAGCATGATATAAACGAAAAGACCGCCGTATATGTGGATACGACGTTAAAGGACGAGATAGAGGATCTGAGAGAAAAGCTGGCAGAGTATGATATAAGCTTTTTTGATCTTGCCGGATGCTCGCCAAAGGCTAAAAAAACACGTGAGGCTTGTTCTTATGTGCTGAAGGCTATTTTTACACCACCTCCCCTGATGGAAGAGATCATAAAGAATAAGAGCCTGCCGATCAAAAAGATACTTGAAAGACAGAAGATATCGCGGAAGCTGATAGACAGGTACAGGAAATATCTTATCAGTGCGGCGCTTATCATAGACGGCGACTATCCTAACATAGCGGAGTATATCCCCTATGCGAAGAGCATGCAGCTAACGGGAAACACTGCAATATAATCAGACAGGCATTTATGCCGGGAGAATACATAAGACAATGAGATCCGTAGTATTGGAAATAAAAGATGGAAAGGCAGCGGTCCTTGATGATACAGGGGTGGTCCATGCTGTAAAGGATAAAAGCTATACCGTAGGGCAGATACTCTATCTGTCGGAGGTCGAGTTAAAGAGAGACGGGATATCCATACGCTCTGACGGGGAGAGCCCGGGTACAGGACATATATCGCGCTTTACAAGGGTGGCGGCAGCCGCGCTTGCCGTTATCATCATCGGAGGCAGTGCGACCGCTTATGCGGCTCCCGTCAGTACCGTGACAATAGCGGACGGAGAGGAGACCGTGGAGTACAGGCTTAATCTTTTTGACAGGGTAGTCGGTGTGGAAGCCGCAGATGATGCAGATGAGAGCTTTAAGGCTGAAGTACATGAGCTCTCAGGTCAGGTGCGGGGTATGAAGATCACCGATGCCATGGATGTCACCGCCGAAAGGGTGGATGAAAGGAGGGCACGTCAGGAGGATGCAGCCGTGAGCGAAATGCAGGAGATATCAGTACGCGTAGGCGGACTGAAAAGAAAAAATATATCCTTTAACGAAAGGCTCGATCATAAGGCATCGGAGATACGCGAGCGCAGATTGGAGGAGTGGCGCGATATGCAGACAGACGAAAGCCACCTTATACCCGCGGAGGAAACTATGGAGGATGGTGCTGCAGCTCCCGCAGAGCCTGAGCAGGATATAATGAAAAATGAAATGGAAAAAGGCGGCGCGGATGTTTTGAAGCCGTCGGATAATACAGACCGGGAAGCAGTAGGCAGACCGGGTGACGGCTCTGTAAAAGAAAGCGGCGTAATACCGGACAATGCAGGTAATGTTATTGACCATGGCATACCGGAGATATCGGAGCCGGAGGATATAAACGATAATGCCGGAAATACCATACCTTCCGATTCGGAAAACGGAGTCGGTATAAATAATGAACCGCAGGATACCGGTATGTCGGGTGATATGTACCGTCCCGATATGCCAAGGCAGGGGAATCAGATGATGCCTGAAATGTCAGGAGGCGGCAGTCAGGGTTTTGATCATAAAGTAGGCGGTCCCGGAGCAGGGGCTCCGCCCGAAAGACCATAGGTTTTTGCGACAGTGTCTGATGGCTCTACGGCTTGCATATAGTTTGTTGCTCGCAGTTATCTCGCTTCTATGTCAGTAACAAAGTGCCTTTTAGGTTTT
>CAJOME010000157.1 GCA_905235585.1 uncultured Lachnospiraceae bacterium
ATATACTGTCAATGTACTTTTTTAGTGCTATAGAAACGCAGTTACTAAGCAACAAAAGCTATATGACTCACAAGAGCCGATAGCATATGTCGCAAAAACATATGGATAAAACCGGCAATATAAGACTTACGGTAAGTGATAAAAGACTGAGGATGATAGTCTGATCTGTTCGGGCTTTCAATGAAGGAAACGCATCCGACCGTCATCCTGATCGGGCTTCCTTACAGTGGTACCGTGCATCTGCTCGGAATGCTGCCTGATACGGGCGGCTTTTGCAGCCTCCTGTTCGTTTCTTGATGCGACAGCCTGACATTCGGGACAATATCTGCCGGATAGTATCTTCTTACCGCAGGTCTCACAGTAGAGGAAGATCTTTGAATCCTCAGTAACAAGAAAGCGCTCCTCCTTGACCCAGTTCATGACCTGATGGACGCTGCAGTCACAGGCCTTGGCCACTACGTCAGCAGTGGTGTTCGGATGATTCCACAGATACTCCCTGACCTGATGATACTTGTCATAATACTCTGTATCGCAATCCTCGCAGTATCCGTTGGAGAGATACTTGGATTCAAATTGTCTGCCGCATTTCCTGCATACGTATACGCCCATATTGTGTCCCGCTTGCTAAATGTAGTTTATATATAGTATTTTAGCAGAACTATGGTAAAATTAACAGTAATACGCATCTTAAAAAGTTGAGAATGCTTGAGGGGACATTTAAATGAAAAGACACTCGTTTAACAGCTCAATAGGCTTTGTGCTCGCGGCGGCAGGCAGTGCGGTAGGTCTCGGTAACATCTGGAGATTTCCTTATCTTGCGGCTAAGGATGGCGGAGGACTCTTTCTTGTCATTTATCTGATCCTTGCCGTAACGTTTGGCTTTACCCTGCTCACCACGGAGATTGCCATAGGCAGAAAGACAAAGCAGAGTCCGCTCACGGCCTACAGTAAGCTGAAGAAGGGCTGGGGAGGACTCGGCATCATCGCCTGCATTGTACCTATGATGATAATGCCGTATTACTGTGTCATCGGGGGATGGGTAATGAAATATGCGGTCTCGTTCATAGTGGGAGACTGGACTCAGACGGCATCGGACGGATACTTTACTTCGTTTATTACTGCGGATACGGAGCCGGTGGTATACGGGGTGATCTTCCTTGTGCTGACCTGCATCATCATATATCAGGGCGTGAATAAGGGCATAGAGGCTTTTTCTAAGGTTCTGATGCCCATCCTGCTCATACTGGTGGTAGGGATAGCGATATTCTCACTCACACTCGGGCATGCGGACGGAGGAGAAAGCCGCACCGGACTGCAGGGCCTCCGCGTGCTTCTCATACCGAGGCTTTCGGGCATGGGCTTTTCGGATATACTTGTAGTGCTGATGGATGCTATGGGACAGCTCTTCTACAGTCTCAGCATAGCCATGGGTATCATGGTAGCCTACGGTTCGTATGTAAAGGATGATGACAATCTGATGAAGTCGATCAACCGGATAGAGATCTTTGATACCGGAGTAGCGGTGCTTGCCGGAGTGATGATAATACCTGCTGTCTATGTATTTATGGGCGAGGAGGGCATGAGCTCTTCAGGCCCCGGACTCATGTTCATATCCATACCAAAGGTGTTTCAGGCGATGGGACCTGCAGGACACTTCATCGGCAGCTTATTCTTCCTTATGGTGCTTTTCGCGGCACTTACAAGTTCAATGTCGATCCTTGAAGCCATAGTATCGAGCTTTATGGATCAGTTTAAGATATCCAGAAGAAGAGCTACAGTTATCGAGTTTTTCATTGCTTTGGTACTTGCTCTGCTTGTATGTCTGGGATATAACAAGCTTTATTTTGAAGTGCAGCTCCCGAACGGTGTTACCGCACAGGTACTTGACATTATGGATTATGTGAGCAACAACATACTGATGCCCATAGTAGCTATATCCACCTGCATACTAATAGGCTGGGTGCTCACTCCGGATATCGTCATAGACGAGGTCACGAGGAACGGGGCAAAATTCGTAAGGAAGAAGCTCTACATAGTGATGATCAGGTTTGTGGCACCTGTGATGCTCTTCATATTGTTCCTGCAGTCATTTGGTGTCTTTTCTTTCTTATAAAACCAAAATACGGAGCGGTTTACATAATTCATACCGGATCACAATAGGTTGACATAATACAAGAAGGTCGGGGATATATCTATGAAAGTCTTTGGGAAAAGGAAGGATACAACAGCTTATACAGAGCTCGCGGAGGTATATGACGCATTTATGAGAGAGGTGCCGTATGACAGGTGGAGCGCATTTATTACGGGACGTCTGCAGAAATACGGCATAGCCGACGGACTGGTGTGCGATCTGGGCTGTGGCAGCGGAGCACTTACCACGATGCTGTCCGATGCCGGATACGACATGACCGGTATAGACAGCTCAGCGGAGATGCTGGATCAAGCTTCAAAGAAAAAGGGCAGCAGGGATATACTGTACATCAATCAGGATATGACTGAGTTCGAACTGTATGGTACGGTGAAAGCTTTTATTTCCACCTGCGATGCGCTGAACTATATCACGGATAAAAAGAAGCTGAAGCATATGTTTGAGCTTGCACACAATTATCTCGACCCTGACGGGATCTTTATCTTTGATATGCATACTCCGGCTTATTACAACAGGCTGGGAGACAGTGTATTTGGAGATACTACGGAGGAGGCCGGATATATATGGGACAACAGCTACAACCGTTCTACGGGCATAAACGAATATGCGCTCACGCTCTTCAAGAGGCAGGCAGAGGGTAAGGATGACATATACGTCAGATCCGAAGAAACTCATGTGGAACGGGCATACAGCATAGGTTACATAAAACGTATCATTAAGAAAACAGGATTCGGTATTCTTGAGATAATGTCTGATTATACCGAGAAAAAAGCAGGAGGCAGATCAGACAGGGTGGTTTACATAATTAAAAAGACTGCTAACTGATCTTTATATTGTTCCATATCTGATAGACGCAGGATATGGAGAGATATTAGGTATCTGTTATGGATGCTATCCAAGTTATTAAGATGAAAAAAGACTTCCGAAGAAGTCTTTTTATACAAGATAATATGCTGCACCATGCAGGCAAACAGGTTCGGATAAATCCTTACTTGCACTCACCTTGTAAGTGACATTATAGTTAAGGGTGTGATACTGCGCTTGCTCCAATTCTGCCGAGAGCGTAGCTTGAGAACCTTGTAAGTGAATAAGGGTGTGATACACCGGGGAAGATACAGAAAACGGACTCGTCTCCTGGGCAAAGCTCTTCCTTGCCACTACATGGGAAGAGGTTAAGAAGCTTGCTCTTGAAAGTACAGT
>CAJOME010000158.1 GCA_905235585.1 uncultured Lachnospiraceae bacterium
AACAAGATGGACAGGGATGCGCTTGATTCATTTGAACTGATAGATCAGGTGGAGCACGAGCTCGGTATAGAGACTACGGCTGTGACATGGCCCATTGGCTCCGGAAAGGAGTTTAAGGGAGTATATGACAGAAACAGAAAGCAGGTCGTACTTTTCTCGGATACCCAAAAGGGCACCAAGGAGGGTAAGGAGGAGTTCATAGATATAGATGATACCGAAAAGCTTAAGGCTGCCATCGGAGAGGATAAGTATGAGCAGCTGATGGGTGAGATAGACCTGCTCGACGGCGCTTCCGCGGAGTATGATCAGGAGGCAGTATCGGGCGGTAAGCTTTCTCCCGTGTTTTTCGGGTCGGCTCTTACGAATTTCGGTGTAGAGAGCTTTCTGCAGTATTTCCTTAAGATGACCACCAGTCCTCTGCCGAGGATGTCCGATCAGGGCATGATAGATCCGGTCGTCAGACCTTTTTCCGCTTTTGTCTTTAAGATACAGGCCAATATGAATAAGGCGCACAGAGACAGGGTGGCTTTTATGAGGATATGCTCAGGGAAGTTTACAGCGGGTATGGATGTGTGGCATGTGCAGGGAGACAAGGAGGTACGTCTCTCGCAGCCGCAGCAGATGATGGCGGATGACAGGCACATGGTAAGCGAGGCCTATGCCGGGGATATCATAGGTATCTTTGATCCGGGCATTTACTCCATAGGTGACACTCTGTGCATGGCAGATGACAGATTCAGGTACGGCGGGATACCGACCTTTGCGCCGGAGCATTTTGCGAGAGTCAGGCAGATGGATACCATGAAGCGCAAGCAGTTCGTAAAGGGCATCATGCAGATAGCGCAGGAGGGTGCCATCCAGATCTTTGAGGAGCCCCAGGGAGGCATGGAAGAGGTTATAGTGGGTGTAGTGGGCGTGCTCCAGTTTGATGTACTGAAATACAGACTGAATAACGAATATAATGTTGAGATACGCATGGAGCAGCTCCCGTACGAGTACATCAGATGGATAAAGAATGATGATATCGACCTCGACTCGATCACAGGCACCTCCGATATGAAGAAGATCAGAGACCTGAAGGGTAATCCGCTGCTGCTCTTTGTGAACTCATGGAGCGTTGGCATGACACTCGACCGTAACGAGGGACTGATACTCGAAGAGTTCAATGAGAACGATTGATGGCATGGTCTTTTATATGTCCGCTGAGAACCAATTGGTTTTTATTTGTTTAGGTATGTGATATACTTGTCTTTGTGTATTTCAGAAAATGCAGCTTGCTTGGAGGATGGATATGGCAGCAAATAAAGAAGAAAAGAAGCCGGCTGAAAAGAGCGAAAAGGTATATACACTTGATTCCAGCAACAGAGGCGAGGTAAAGGTAGCCGATGATGTGGTAGCGTCCATTGCGGCGATCGCGGCCTCGGAGGTCGGTGGTGTAAACGGTATGACCGGCAATTTAGGAGAGAAGCTCATGAAGTCGGTTGGCATACGTACCGGCTCAGGCAGCGGTGTCAGAGTGGATATAGCAGGCAACATGGTAAGAGTGGACATGGCTGTGGTGCTGGAGTACGGATACAATATCATGGAGACCAGCCGAAAGGTACAGGATAAGGTCAAGAGTGCCATAGAGAACATGACCGGACTCAACGTTACGGATGTGAATATAAGGATTACAGGCATAAACAACGAAGCAAGGAACGATAAATGATAGGACGGGCTGCTGTCAGGGAGCATGTGTTCGTACTGCTTTTTGAGCTGATATTCAACTCACCCGAGGACATGGACGGTGTGGCAGATGCCTATTTTGAGGGGCTGGACAGTCCTATAGACGCAGAGGATTCGGCTTATATTGAGGCGAGGTTTCATGCCGTTGAGGAAAAGCTGCCCGAGATAGACCGGCTCATAGATGAGTACAGTACAGGCTGGAAGATAGGACGGATAGGCAAGGTCGAGCTCTCGATACTGCGTTTGGCATTGTATGAGCTGAAGTATGACGAGGATATCCCCGATAAGGTAGCAATAAACGAGGCAGTCGAGCTTGCAAAGAAATACGGACAGGAGCAGGCCGGATCGTTTGTGAACGGAGTACTTGCCAAGTTCGTGTAAAAGCATTCGTTATGAATAAGGTTTATTCTGTCAGTCAGGTCACATCATATCTAAAAGGCATCATAGCTAAGGATGCGCTCCTGCGCGCGGTAACCGTGGGCGGAGAGTTATCGAATGTCAAATATCATTCATCGGGTCATATATATTTTACGATAAAGGACAGCGGAGCAGCTCTTTCGGGGGTAATGTTCGCGTCGGATGCCTATACTCTTAAATTCAGGCTGAAGGACGGAGTAAAGGTCGAGGTGACCGGAGCGGTAGGTATATACGAAAAAGCCGGGACCTACCAGATATATGCGAAGAGTATAAAGGAAGCCGGCAAGGGTGAGCTCTATGAGCGCTTTATGCAGCTCAAGGAAGAGCTCGAAGAGATGGGGATGTTCGCTCCGGAATACAAGAGGGAACTCCCGGTATACATACGCAGGCTCGGAGTCGTGACGGCACCCACGGGTGCTGCGGTAAGAGACATCATCAACGTCTCAAAACGGCGGTTTCCTTATGTGGAGATACTGCTTTATCCCGCTAAGGTACAGGGTGAAGACGCTAAAGAGAGTATAGTAAAGGGTATAAAGGTGCTTGATGCGGCCGGAGTGGACGTGATGATAGTCGGGCGCGGCGGTGGCTCGATAGAGGATCTGTGGGCCTTTAACGAAAGGGTAGTCGCGGAGGCGATATTTCAGTGCAATACGCCGGTGATCTCCGCGGTCGGGCATGAGACGGACACTACGATAGCTGACTATGTGGCGGATCTAAGAGCTCCCACTCCATCGGCAGCCGCAGAGCTGGCAGTCTTTGATTATTAATTATTTATTAATATATTTTTTTGGAGATCGTTATTTCATTGTTTTTTTATTTTTTGCTTTATTTTTTTTGATGGTTTTCCCCAAGAAGTAAAATCAATAAAATGTGATTTGTTATTATTAGAATAATTGCCTAAATAATTGTCTCTAGAATAATAAAAGTTCATTCCATTTATGCTTAAAACTGAATTATTTCTTTTAGATTTATTTTTACTTACTTTATCCTCAACATAACTTCTGTTATTTGTTATTATATTAAATTCTTTTGGTTTCATACTATTATTATCATTC
>CAJOME010000159.1 GCA_905235585.1 uncultured Lachnospiraceae bacterium
GGTATACCTCACTGTCCTGAGGTTAAACTGGTTGGATCTCTGGGTCAGCTGCGCTATCCTCGGAAACCTGACGCTTTCAAACGGTCTTGCCTCTCCGACCATCTCCAGGCTCTTCAGATAATCGTCTATATTTTCATATGAGGCCTCACTTTCTCTTCTTTTGGCCTCAGCCTGATACATGCCTGTCCTGTCGGCATCCTCGCTTGAGTAGGATGCTGTCTCAAAGAGATTCTCATTTTGCAGAAATCCCAGATAGTCTGCAGGATCATCCGGAAGCTCCGGTACACATATATCCGGTATCATGTTTCTTACCAGATTTCTCTCAAAGGGATTATCATCTATAAATACTATCGAATCCATACCGATATTCAGGGTCTGCTGTATATGTCTTATATTGGATGCCTTGTCCTCCCAGTTGGCAACAAACATGGCAAAGTCCGATAAGCCAAGCACCATCTCCTCATGCTTTTCAAAGGGCTCCCTTGCTGTAGCCTCGTCATTTTTGCTGCATACCGCAAGCAGTATCCCCCTGTCCTTCAGCTGTCTGAAGTATAGCTGCAGATCAGTAAATACATGTCCTCTTCCGAGCTCGCCTATCTCTATGCCGGCGAGACCGTCATCTCCTATCACCCCTCCCCATAATGTATTGTCGAGATCAAGAACAACACACTTTTTTATATGCCCCGAAAGGGCACAGATCACGTCATATATTTCCTTTGCCACATAACCCCATGAGTTTAGTGCCACATTCACTTTGGCATTGTAGTAAAGGACGGGATCGTAAAAGCTGGCTGCTCCGATCGCTATCTGAACCGAAAGGATATCAACAGGGAATACCCCTTTCCTTTTTCCTATCTCATCCTGAAGCAGATAGTTCAGCTTCCTTATCTGGAATGAAAATGAATCCTCCACGGCTGCACCGTAATTTCCGAAAGCCGCATCCCTTATCTCGGTGAAATTCATCTGCAGTATCTTTGCCTTTGAAAACCGTGCGGCAAGCTCCCAGTATCTTATGAGTCTCAGCATCGTATCATCAGCGAAATCAGCCCTCTTATCCTTACTGAGTCCAAGAAAATCCTCATAAAGCTTTTCGGTGGCCGGATATAGCAGTATCATATCGGGTCTGAATGCATAGGCTTCCGACTCTTCGTCTATGAGCTGTGCATCTATCTGATTATAGTCGGCATCAAATACCTTTAGATTCATACCATTAAGATGCGCATACCCGGCTATGCAGCCGGACAGAAACTGAGTGGCGCATGTCCCGAGTACCGCGATCCTCGTCTCATTGCCTTCGACTGTTAATTTTGATGCCTTGATCAGTTCCTTAAACTTGTACATATCTATTTCGTGACTCCTTTATCCACATCCGTCAGTCTGATAGCCAGCTCTCTCTCTCCGTATTCCGATATCACCAGATCAGGTTTTATCAGCTCAATGATATCCATATCCGGCACATAGCTCCACACAAAGGTAAGATCCGAAAAGCTCTCGGCAAGCTCCGGCATCATACATACCCTTATCATCGAGTCGCCGAATATCAGTACATTGAGTCCGGGAGCCTTTTCATTATGATATATATTGCAAAGCTCGGGGTTATATATGTTTTTTTCAGTCAGCAGTCGGTGGAACTCCTCGTATGCTTCTCCCGAAGTGATCTCCACAGCGCTTTGATTTACCGGTTCCCATTCTATGTAGTCGTGCTCTGCAAGCCTTTCTCCGCTTAGCTTTACCGGTCCCATCATCTCAGACAGATCCCCGTAAAATTCATCCTCCGGCTTATAATACCTTACATCTGCAGGTCTGATATCTTTATATCCCCACTCATTGAGCCTGTCTGTGATATCCCTGTATGCGATATTCCTGCCATACGTCGTCCAGTGTGTATCAGTCCTTAAAAATATGTTTTGTCCATCTTTATTTGTCTTGGCATTTATCAGCTTTTCCTTTGGCCAGATCACTTTGATATCGGAGTGTTCCGTCATGTAGCCGTAAAACACGTCTCCGAGCGTATCCTCCACCCTATGTGTGCTGCTTGCTATATACTCGGGATACACTGACGGCTTCCCCGGTGCCGCCATAAATACATAATCGATCCCCCGTTCGGACAGCTTGTCTGAGACATTTTTAAGCTTTTTTGCATATTCGGGCATCCTTTCGGCAAACTCAGGTGTCCTTGAGGCTTCAAGCGATAGATTACCCTCATCAGCCAGATACAGGAAACCGTCTTCACCTGTCTCCACCCTTGCCGTTCTGGATCTGTGCAGGATATTGTAGTTTATGACCCCGCTTATCGTAAGATACGCATCACGCAGTCCGAGATTGTCTTCAAACCATGAGGCCAGATCCTCTGTAAAGGTTTCCGACAAGGATCCGTCAGCGTTTTTCAGCGTGGGAAAAGACGCCAGATACCTGTTTTCGGCCTTTGATGCTTTCCCCTCAACACGGTTGAAAAACACAAATGACAAAAGTATCAGTACTACAAACTCAGCGGCGATCAGTAATTCAAATATATTTTTCTTTATCGTCTCCATACCTAAAACTGAAAATAAACAAATGAACGGTACGTACTCGTAAATGCAAATGCAAATACCACTATGAGCATAGCCAGGTAAACTGCCGGCGACAGTGCACGTATTATTCTCTCTCCCCCGTATTTTTTAAGCCTGTCTCCCACATATGGGATCACCGGAAATGAAAACAGTATGCCTGCGGCAAGCGGTATCGCATTCTGTCTGAAATAATATACTGCCTCCTGCTGGATGAGCGTGTTTCCCCACCTCCCGAAGAGACTCCCAAGATATGCTCCGTATTCCTGCAGGCTGTCACATCTGAACAAAAGCTGTCCGATGAGTATCGCCGCCACCAGATAAATATGAGAAAGCGCTGCAGAGGGTACTGTCTGAGGTTTCTTCTTTATCCCCGCCTGCTTTCTCTTAGCCTTCAGATGATCCGATATAAGCTTCTCTCCGGCTATAAGCACATAATAATA
>CAJOME010000160.1 GCA_905235585.1 uncultured Lachnospiraceae bacterium
AAGCAGAGAAATGCCATAATGTTCACCGCTACTATAGTCGATCCCACCGGTGTACCCCATATTATGGATATTAGCATCCCCGTGACCGCACAGCCTACAGAGAGCACGGCCGAGCATACCGTGACCGAAAAGAAGCTCTTAAAGACTCTCATGGCTGAAAGCGCCGGAAAGATGATAAGAGCAGATACAAGCAGTGATCCCACGAGATTCATACCCAGCACTATCACGACGGCTATGATCACGGCTATCAGCAGATTATATGTATTGACCGCAGTCCCGGAAGCCCTTGCGAAGCTCTCATCAAATGTGACTGCAAATATCCTGTTATAGAATAATATAAATAATGTGACGACCGTCACAGACAGTACTATGCTCAGTACCACATCCGACAGCTTCAGTGTAAGCAGCGATGTAGAGCCGAAAAGGGTACTGCATACATCTCCCGAGAGATTTGAGGAAGTGGAAAACACATTCATGAGGAGATATCCCACAGCAAGCGAGCCCACGGATATCATCGCTATCGTGGCATCTCCCTTTATCTTAGCCTGCCCGCCTGTATTCAGCAGAAGCACGGCGCAGATCACCGTAGCAGGCAGCACCAGCAGCATATTGTCACTCAGTCCCAGGACAGAAGCTATCGCTATGGCTCCGAAGGCCACATGGGACAGACCGTCTCCTATATAAGAAAACCTTTTGAGGACAAGTGTGACTCCGAGCAGTGATGAGCAGAGAGCTATGAGCACGCCTACGATAAAGGCATATCTTACGAACGGATATGAGAAATAAAGCTCAAGCTTTTCCATTTTCTTCCTCCGCAGTATCGTCTGAAATAAACGACGCAGCCTGTATCTTATCGTCAGCCACCCCGCTTCTTTCAAGATAGCGCTTTCCTACGGACGAAGCCGCGTATTCCTCCACTGTACCGTAAAAAACCTCTTCTCCAAGATGAAGCATATGCGAAGCGTATCTCGCTGAAGAAAGGATATCGTGAGAGATCATGACTACCGTGATCCCTTCCCTGTTGAGCCTCTGTATGATCTGATACATCTCAAGCGTTGCCATGGGATCAAGTCCGGATACCGGCTCATCAAGCAATATCATACGGCTCGTGGCAGACAGCGCCCTTGCAAGCAGTACCCTCTGCTGCTGACCGCCTGAAAGCTCCCTGTAGCACTTCCCTTTAAGATCCGATATTCCGAGCCTTTCCATGTTTCCCAGGGCTTCTTTCTTATCCGTAACAGAATAAAAAGGTCTCTTTCCCAGCCTTGATTGTCTGCCGGAGAGGATGACCTCCCACACGGATGCTGGGAAATCCTTTTGAACGACTGTCTGCTGCGGAAGATATCCTATCTCTGACGGCACGAGTCCGTCACCGTATGTGATATCTCCCGAAAGCGGCTTTTGAAGGTGCAGTATTGTCTTCATAAGAGTAGACTTGCCCGCACCGTTCTCTCCGACTATGCACAGATAGTCTCCGGAGTGTATGTCAAAGCTCAATCCCTGCACAAGTATGCTGTTTTCATATCCGAGAGTCAGATCTCTGCAGATTATTTCGCTCATCAGCGTAGTTCTTTATGCCTGCTCTGCCTCTTTAGTGCTTTCCTTTCCGGAAGACAGCGTATTTCTTACTGTCCCCATGGGATCCTTTATGAGCACACAGACCATCCATATGACAAGCGCGAGTGCCACCACCGAAAGACCGAGGAAAGTATCATTGAGCATATCGGTCGGCTCAGGTGTAAAGTAAGCCGCCCTCAGCTCGGTATATTCGGTCACTGCATCGACCAGCCACATAAGCGAAGCACCCCAGAACATCCAGCACATGAGACCTACCTTCATAATGCGTGCCTTCTCATTCGTATACCAGAGGACAGTACATACTACGGCAGCAAAAACAGCTATCAGCAATGTCATAATCAAACCTCCTCCGCAGTATCTTTCTTCATGATCCTCTCGGATACGATGACCATACCTGCCCAGCAGGCAGATACAAGTACCGCCATACCCACGCCTACAGTCCCCATCTCATGGAGCATTTCAGCTGCATCCTCCGCACTGCTCATCGCTGTAAGAAACGGAAAGAACGGCTGTACCTCGCCGTGCCACACATGCTCAAACGCAAGGAGCACCGACCCTCCGGCAAGCATCTTAGTCAGCCACGGAAGCCTCTTAACAAACGCATTTTCCACTTTGTCGGCATGCAGCGTCTTCTCAGCCACCTTTGTAACTATCGCCTCTGCCGCCGGTACCGTAAAACAAGCCATTATACATCCTCCTTTTTATAATCCGGACTCTGACGGGATATCCGCTCATGTCCGATCCTCTCTTTAGCTTCTCTGAGCCCGATCTCCTCTCTGTCAGCAATGACACTCAGATCGTCGTACTCAAATTTGCACTTCTGACTGCCGTATCCGGATGATCTTTTGATACGCACGTTTCCATATGAAGTATACATTTCCTCGACGGTTCTGTCCATAACATATCTGTGATAAGAAGTCTCCCTGACACCTATCGTAGTGGTATATCTGAATATTGCCTCCACTATCCTGTCCCTGTCGTTAATATCACACAGCACCCTGAGCTCGTAGCCGGGTCTCGATTTCTTCATATAGACAGGTATGACATAGGCCTCTCTTGCCCCCTCCTTCAGCAGTCTCTCGGTGGCATAGCCTATCTCCTCTCCCGTCATGTCATCAATATTGCAGGAAAGCCCTGCCACCTCATCCCTTGATGATACCTCGCCGAGCATCACCCTGACACAGTTCGGCCGGCAGTCCTGTTCCGCGGGACGCATCTCTATGATTCTGGACGGGCATTCGATGGCGCAGATCCCGCACCCGGTGCATTTATCCCGGTCGAATTCCACATGGAAGGTATAGGTGTGTTCTCCGACGGGCTTCGCGTCACACAATGAGACTCTTTTGACGTGTGTATTCATATTTGATCCACCTTTTCTAATTGATTTATAT
>CAJOME010000161.1 GCA_905235585.1 uncultured Lachnospiraceae bacterium
CGGAAATGAGGAACGCAGCGCTTATTTCAAAAAGCATATGATCAAGGCAAAATCTTTCACATATAAGAATATTGCAGACGGAGAGGTCTTCGACCTGGGCGGAAGAAGCCTTGTGGCGATCAGTTTCCCGGGGCACACAGAGGGCAGCATGTGCTTCTGGAATAAGGAAGAGGATTACTGCCTTGTTGGCGATGCTGTGGCGAACATTGCTTCACCGGTGCTTTTCTTTAAGAAGTGCCTTCCTGTGGCTGTGTACAAGGAAAATCTGAAGAGCTTTATGGATAAGGTCGGTGATACCTGCCATCTCTATACAGGTCACAACGCAGATGAACTAGGACACGAGCTGATTCCTGAGATCTATGTGCTCTGCGATGAGGTAATGGATGGCAAGACAGAAGATGACGAGCCCTACACGCCGCCTTTCCTAGTAAAACCGGCTTCTGACGCGCCGGTCAGGGACAAGCTCAAAGCAAAGGCGGTAGCAAAACTTGTGAGCGAAAAAGAACTCGGAGATGCGATCCCCAGGGAACACAGGCATCCCGGTTTTAAGGCATCACTTAAGTATAACGCAAACAAGATTTATTGAACCTGGAGAGCCGATAAATATTGTATTCCATACCCAGAGTGTGATAATATGGTTCGTAAGAAACGATAAGGAATATAAAAACATGCATGAATACAATACGACATATCTCGTAAATGGAAATGTTGCGGATATTGATAAGATAATGGATGGAGCGCTTGAGGCTCCGCGAAATGAGACATTTTTTATTATCACAAATGAGAAGTGTCCTGAAAAGAACAGGCAGATCATAGCGGATTACTGTAAACGAAGCGACAAAATAAATGAGAGGATCATCAAGCACTCCAAGAACAGTTTTTCAAATTATGTAAAATCTATTCAAAGTAATTATATAAATTCGCCGATGGATCGGGTTGTGATCATGCCACAGGTTTCTGTGAGCGGCCCGAGCTTTTCGGAGGCTGTAGGGAATGGGCTCATAACTATCAAAAGCACGTATCGTGATGACGTGGGCGCAAACCAGCTCATAACCGCAAATAAGAGCACACAGATCATGGAAGGTGGTCATCTGAATATTCAGGCAGGCGGTAAAATGCATATTCTGATCGATTATGAGAATGTACACTATGAAGGGCTGATCGGAACACAGTATCTGAATCATTCTGATCATGTCATGCTGTTTTATTCAAATGACAGTATAACGATCCAGAATGGGGCTTTTGAGGAGCTTACAAAGAATGCCGGAAGTTTTGATATGGTAAAGCTTAAACAGGTCAGGCGAAATGGTCTGGATTTTTATATTGCTACATGTGTAGGCCGGATCATTGAGAACGATCCGAATGAGAAAATACTGATAGTATCCCGTGATCAGGGCTATTTGGCAGTTATAGATTATTGCAAAGCATATGCAGGGATCAGGAATGAGATCCAGCTTGCCGAGTCTGTCGAGTCGGGACTCATTTTACTTGATGGAGATACTGAGCGCAGGAGAAGTATTCTGGCCAAAAGGGAAGTTAAGAATCTGGAAACGGAATATGCGCTTTATAAAGAGCGAAGAAGCCTTTATGAAAAGATAAAGGGTCTGCTTTACGAAACACCGTACATAGATGAGATAGAGCGGATATTCGGTATAATGGAGTACGCTCCTACGCCAAAAGAGAAATATACAGCTACTCTCCATGCGTTTGGCATAAAACGGGGTCAGGAGATATACCGTATTATGAAGAAACTGGAGATAGCATAGAACATGCGATGGGCTTGTTAATGTGAAAAACAGATGAATAGCCGGAAGATTTTGACGAGAATCGTTATCGCGCCTGCGGGCATTGGGAAACCCCGATGCTTGCAGGCTTTGTTACAATTCAGTTATCATGCCCGCAGCCACTAAACAAGTGCGTGGCTCGGGGCTGAACAGTAACCAGGCTTTTTATTATCGCAGGGCCGCCGAAAGGTAATATGTCGGCTGAAGCCGACCGGCGGCCCGCGGGCGAGTAGGGTGCGATTTCATCTTCCCTACTCGATTATCTTGAAGATATAAAATCCTTTGGAAAAGTCGGGAGGGAACCTATGCCGGGGATCCGGGACATTGCGGAGCGCGCGGGCGTATCCATTTCAACGGTATCTAATGTACTTCATCATAAAAACAGCGCCTCGGAGGAGACCAGGGAAAAGATCTTCGCCATCGCCGAGGAGCTGGGGTATGAGATCCCTGCCGCGAAGGAGAAGGGGGTCCGTACCATCCTGTTTAATCTCAGTGATTTCGATACCCTGTATTATCTCGAGATCCTTCACGGGATCAGTGATTACGCTTATGCCAAGGGGTACAGCTTCTTAATCTCCACCGGGGAGAATTTTCCTCACTTTTCCGAGCCCGAGAAGGTCTGCGGCTGTATAGTCAACGATGTCAATACGCCCAGCGATGTGCTTAAAAAGATCGCGGACAAGGGGATACCCATGATCGTTCTTGACCGGGAACTGGTTGCACCACGACTGGAGGGTGTCGTCGATGTAGCGGTAGATCACCATGTCCTGGGGCAGGTCGTAGTGGCCGATCCACTCGTCCTTGTCTGCGCTGAGGCAGCTGGAGATGTGGCTTTCGAGGGACTGCATCCTCCTGGAGAGGGCCTTCTCGGTCCTGGCGGCGGCCTTGCCGGTGTCGGGGCTCTTGCCGAACGGCAGCAGGACGCCCAGGAGGATCATGGCCGCTGCCACCAATCCCCAGACAAGGTACTTCTTTATGCCGTTCTTCCTCCTGTTCATTCGTGATGATAGGGTTCTCCTTTGATTATCGTGAATGCCCGGTACAGCTGTTCTGCGAACACGGCCCTGACCATCTGGTGGGAAAAAGTCATCTTCGAGAGCGAGACCAGGCCGTTGCTCCTTGCATAGACAGGCTCGGAAAAGCCGTAGGCACCGCCGATCACGAATACAATATCC
>CAJOME010000162.1 GCA_905235585.1 uncultured Lachnospiraceae bacterium
ACTTTAAGACCCCTTTTCAGGACAAAAAAACAGCGATAAACGCCTAAAAATCAACGTTTATCGCTATCTCAAAAGTCGTAGCGAGAGGGGGACTTGAACCCTCGACACCGCGGGTATGAACCGCGTGCTCTAGCCAGCTGAGCTATCTCGCCAAATTACAGTAGCACAGTTGCGGAAAGCGAAAGAACCGCGTGCTCTTACGAAGCCAGTCGCGCATGGCGCTCCTAAGCGGCTTTCAAAATATGCCAAAGGGCATATTTTGCAACTGAGCTATCTCGCCAAATTACAGTAGCACAGTTGCGGAAAACGAAAAATCTTTTCGTAACGTGCAAGCGCTATTATACAATTTCAAAATTGGGTATGTCAATAATCGCTTTCAAATAATATAATGATGTTGGAGTCATAAAATCTCTCACCCGTTTTCTTGCAAGCACGATGCGGGCTCGGATACTTGACCTTGATATTATATGATCAGTTTATAAGGCTATGCCGGGAGATATTACATATACGGGACGGAGGAAGCTATGAAGCAGGATGATTTTGAACAGTGGCTGCATTTCTTTATGCTTGATAATGACGTGAGTCCGAATAACGTGATATACGAGGGTATCCTTCACGGCAAGATGTTTCATATGACCTACAGAGAATTATTTGACATGGTAAGACCGTATGATGGTATGAGGAAAAGGCTCAGAGAGGATTTCTGTGCGGCATCGTTTACAGGTGGGTCCATAGAACGCGCGGCTGAAAAGATAGTGGAAGAAGAGCTGATAGGAAATGGACTGCTATAGGATCCTGCAGGAGGATGAGGTGTTCGGGATCAGGTATGCGGTCACTGACATGGCTGAAGCCATACCCTTTTTTTTATATAATCTCAGATCGTTTTCAGGTGATTATATCTGTTTTTCCAATGTCCATACTCTTGTAACGGCGGTTGAAAATGAGGAATACAGGGAAGCGCTGAACGGTTCAGGCATTACTTTTCCCGATGGGGCTCCCGTAGCTGCAAGACTTAGAGCAACGGGAAATGCCAGAGCCAGGAGGGTAGCCGGACCGGACTTTATGCAGGAGGTCATGAAAGAGACATCTGACGGCCACGTAAAGCATTTCTTTTACGGCTCGACACCTGAAACACTCAGGGCATTGACGGGTGAGCTGAAAAGCGCATATCCGTCCTTATGCATATCGGGAGCTTATGCCCCTCCGCTTGGAAAGCTGTCGGAAAATGAGGAAAAGGAGATAGTTAGGATCATAAACGAAGCTTCGCCCGATATAATATGGGTAGGTCTCGGTGCTCCGGCACAGGAGCTGTTTATGGCCGATCACAAGAAGGTTTTCAGGGGCGTGATGATGGGAGTCGGAGCAGCCTTTGATTTTCTGGCACGAACGAAAAAGAGGGCGCCGGTCTTTATGCAAAAGATGCATCTGGAATGGCTATACAGACTTGTAACGGAGCCTAAAAGACTCGCAGGCAGATACTTTGTCACTAATACCAGATTCATAATGTACTGCCTTGCTGCTTTCCGCAGTCGGATCTCGCATTCGATGCGCGATCACGACCCAAAGCATCTGGTGTGAGATGGAGTTTGCCCATCGCCGGAGACAGCAGTATATCACAGAATATCACACATATCACAGCATTTCAGAGGGATCTATCGAAGGATCGATGGCTATCACTGCATTCTTGAAACGCCTGTCGTGGGTCACTTCTTCTCCGAACCATTCAGGAGGGATGAAGGTCTCAGCTGCAGTGAGTGACGGAAACTCAACCTCCACTATGATGAGAGGCTTGAAGGGCTCGTCAAAGACATCCAGCTCCGCTTTAAGAGGCACACCCTCTGCCTCAATGTCCAAAGGGATGATATATCTTTTTTTCTTTATTATCCTGCCGTCATGTTTAGGAAGCATGTGTCCGAAGGCTTCGGGGGTAAGGGGCAGATTGTATTCTGTATGAGAGACATCGTTGTCGCTCATGCCCTTATAGGTCAGGAAATATCTGTCATTTTCCCTGCGTATTCGTACTGTGGGATGCTCGTTAAGATAAGCCTGTTCCATATCAATACTTTCATAGGCATCCAGATCTGCGGGAACCGCGGCGACTCTCCACTTCTTTTCTATTTCCATATTATCCATTACAATATCTCCTGTGTAGTGGTATTATGATGAAAAGTTTACCACAAACCGGACAGCCGGTGAAATCAAACGAGGAGGGATCATATGGGAAAGAAGCTGGCGGTACTTCTGGCGGAAGGATTTGAGGAGTCGGAAGCGATAGTACCTGTTGACATAGCGATCAGAGCCGGTATCGGGGTGACAAAGGTGTCTGTATCGGGAAGTGAAGAGGTAAAGGGTGCTCACGGTATCACTGTAAAGACAGATATAAAGCTGTCAGAGCTGGATACCGACGGGATCGACATGCTCATGCTCCCGGGAGGGATGCCGGGCACGGTAAATCTTGAAAACTCCGAAGCGGTCAAGGATGCCATATTGTCCGCAAACAGAAACGGTAAATATCTGGCAGCAATATGCGCGGCACCGAGGATACTCGGAGATATGGGATTGCTTGACGGAAAAAAAGCAACCGCTTATCCCGGAAACGAAGATCATCTGAAGGGAGCTGACTATGACGCTGCGGCAAAGGCGGTCACCGATGGCAGGATAATAACCGCGAGGGGGATGGGCTGCGCAGTGGAATTTGGCAGTGAGATAGTCACGGCGCTTGTCGATGCCGGAACGGCACGAAAAGTCCTTGATTCAATACAGTATTGATGATAGAATATGCAGTTGTACTGCGCTAAAAATCAGGGGCAGATTTTTTTTGAAAGGAATTTATTTAAGATGAGTGTACAGGTGGAGAAGTTAGAGCACAGCATGGCCAGGCTTACCGTTGAGCTGGGAACGGAGGAGCTGGAGAGTGCCA
>CAJOME010000163.1 GCA_905235585.1 uncultured Lachnospiraceae bacterium
AGAGCAGGAGAAGAGAGGTCTTTCATGAGATCACGAGACTCTTTCCGGACAGCGCGGCGCAGGTCTTTAACGTAGTGGAGCAGTATCTGAGCAATCCCGCCGCAGTGCAGGGGGTATCAGTCTCGGCCGGCAATGTGGCACAGGCTGCCGAGGAGCTGATGAGGCTTCAGCAGGCCAACGAAAGAGCAGCGGATCAGGCGGAGCAGAGCATACCGGAGCCCGAGGGCGGAGAGCTGGTATTTAAGAGAGAGGAAAGACTCTCCGAGGATGAGCTCACCGAGATACTGGATACCTACAGGAACAGGGAGACGAGACAAAGACACGATATAAATGATGTGCAGGAGGTCGTGGAGAGCAGCAGGACAAACACCACAACCGTCGTACATGAGAACGAAAGGACTCTTTCGGAAAAAGAGCTTGAGGATATAGAGGACATGGTAAACAGAGGAGTCAGATCCCAGATGGGAGCCATATCCGAGCAGGTGCTCACCAAGCTTGAAAAGCGACTCAGGAATGAAAAGAGCAGGAGAGGTATCTGAACATGCAATTCAAGAAGATGGCTCAAAATTTCGGCAGCAGTCTGACAGGCAATATATCAAAGGCAGTGCTGTGCATCAGAAAGGTGGATAGTGTAGCCAAGCCCAACACTACCGATAAGAAAAGTGAGGCTGTAGATGATCTGACCGACGCGGAAGTGAAGTCAATAGATGATGTGAATAAGGTAAATGACGCGCTGATGAAAAAGGCCGAGAAAACCCTCAAAAAATCTAAGGCCGTCAGCTTTTCGGATATAAAAAGCATAGCAGACAGTAAAAGCTATATAGCTCTCGAGGTGCAGTATAATCCTACGAGCCTGAGACTGGATACAACAGCAGGCCGTCAGATGAAGTACGAAGGCGGAGCCGGAGATGTACAGGTGAAGCAGTATGTAGCACCGGCATCCACTACGCTGTCCTGTGAGCTGCTGTTCAGCGACTTTAACAACATGGATGCTTTCATGCTCTCGGACAATCCGCTGACGGGAGCGACGGCTTCCAACATAGCAAATACCATAACGAGCGCGGCAAAGGGTAAATACAGCGTGCAGCGTCAGATGGAGGGTCTGCTCTCACTGCTTGCAGTACCGGAGGCGAGGCATGTCATATTCTTCTGGGGAGCCATGAGCTTCAGGGGAGAGATGACCGAGGCGTCTACGAAATACACCATGTTTAATAAAAATGGATATCCGATAAGAGGGACAGTAGGTATACAGATAAGGCAGGGTGACGGCAATGATGGCGTGACCGGAGTGGATGCGGCATTTAAGTACGATGATTCATACTGGCACAAAGCCTTCGACCAGACCTTTACCGCCGATGGTCCGGGCAGATCGGCATTTAGCAAGGTGACAAACAATAGTCTGTTAAATCTTAAGCTGTAAAGCATATTTGAAGATAAGGACGGAAGCATGGCGGGGGCAGGAGAAAAGATAGGCAACAGCATAAAGGGTAATCTGGGGATCGTCGAAAAGGCCATCATAGAAGTGATCGATATGAGCGGCCGTGAGGTGCTGGAAAAAAAGGCACCGAGAGTGGTCGGGGGTTCGAACAGACCGGATGCAGATGTCACAGCGGGAAACTCTCTGATGAATAAGGGCATACTCAGGGATGAAATCAAAGACATGGCAGGCTTAAAGGATGATGTCTCCGACCGCTATGTGGAGACGGTGGCCAACAAGGGCAGGAGGTATTTTACCGTACAGTTCAATCCCACGTCGCTGAATCTCTCCGGACATGCGGGCGGTCTCGTGCAGAAGATGAACTACGGCGGTGAGGATAAGGATAAAGACGGTAAGGAAGACCCTCATCAGAGCACAAGCTATTCGAGAGGCATCACGAGTATCATCCTGTCGGTAAGCCTGCTCTTTGATTCGTGCGATAATCAGGCAGCATTTCTTGACGACAAGCTGACCCTGAATCCCACGAGCGTAGGTACGGGGATAACAAAGGCCGTCATGTCGGAGATCGGTAAAAAGAAGGTATCGATACAAAGGGAAGTGGAAGGCTTTATATCGGCTCTGAGGAATAAGTATACCAGACTCATCACCTTCCACTGGGGTGAGTTTAATTACTCGGGTATGTTAAGGTCTGTGGGAGTAAACTACACTATGTTCAATCCCGACGGGGAGCCCGTGAGGGCAAACGTGGATCTGAGCATGATGTGTGCGGATGATGAGCTCTGGCCGAACTCACTCGCGGTATGGCAGCAGAGATACATAAAAGCCTTTAAGAGCAACGAGAGTCTGGTAAAGGCATCACAAAAAGTAGGGAGTCTGCTGAATTTCTGAAATGGCTGATTTTGTATTCGGAGATCTGAAAAGTGAATATGAAAGCTTCAGGGAGCCAAAGGTAAGACTGTATATAAACGGTGAGGAGCTGACATCGGATGCCGGGCTCGCGGTCACACAGGTCGAGGTGGAGCTGACGGGAGGCTATGAAGCATCGATCGCTACCATCACGCTCAGTGGGAGCTTCAATCAGAACAGCTCAAGCTTTGATATCAAGAAGACAAAGAAGTTTCTTTATATGGGTTCCACCATATCGGCATACCTCGGCTACGGACGCTCCATCAGAGAGGTGTTCAGAGGATTTATCGCGAGGGTGCATTTCCTTATCCCCGAGGTGTCGAGCGAGGAGGTACCGTCCATAGAGCTCACCTCCATGGATGCCAAGGGTGTGCTCATGGCAAACAGACACTCCAAACGACTCAAGTCGCTCTACTACAGCGATGCGGTGCGTGAGGTGCTGGAGGCAAATGCATTTATCATGCAGAAGGACTCAATGGGAAGACCCTTTATCACGCTTAATATAAGCAATACT
>CAJOME010000164.1 GCA_905235585.1 uncultured Lachnospiraceae bacterium
GAAATTTTCCTCAAAAAAAATTTGCCTCACAAATTTTTTTTGAGGAAAATTTCGGGCACGGATGAGAACGGCACACCTTACACGGTGGATCAGCAGAGTGTGGATACCTCGCAGATCATCTCGTTTGCAAGGTGATGGCTTCGGATGATCGAAGGCAGGATATTAAAGGGAATAGGCGGGTTTTATTACGTATATACCGATGATGGGATATTTCAGTGCAGGGCAAAGGGGCTCTTTCGTAAGAAAGCCCTGAAGCCTCTGGCGGGAGACAGATGCAGGATAGAGCTGACTCATACTGAGGATGTAGAAGGCAATGTCACGGAGATACTGGAGAGGAAAAATGTCCTGATAAGACCTCCTGTGGCAAATATAGATCAGGCGCTGATAGTTTTTTCGGTACACAGCCCGGAGCCGGCATGGACTCTGATGGACAGGTTTCTGGTAATGATGGAGCTAAACGGCATACATCCGGTCATTTGCGTCAATAAGGATGATCTGGCAGATACATATGATCTGTCGGAGATAGAGGATATATATAAGAGTACCGGATACAGCCTGATATTTACTTCGGTCAAGAACGGCAGCGGTCTGGATCAGGTACGCAAAGCGCTAAAGGGCAGGGTCACATCAGTCGCGGGTCCCTCCGGTGTGGGCAAATCCTCGCTCATAAATGCTCTCATGGGAGAGGAAGTGATGGAGACAGGGGATGTAAGCCGCAGACTGAAACGCGGCAGGCAGACCACCAGACATACCGAGCTGCTCTATCTGGGGGAGGATACGTTCATATTCGACTCTCCGGGCTTTTCTGCCATGGATCTTCCTGAAATGAAAGAAAGCGAGCTGGCCGGGTGCTTCCCGGAAATGAGACCTTATATCGGGAAATGCCGCTATAGTGACTGCAGCCACACTCACGAGCCGGACTGTCCGATAAAGCAGGCTGTGGACTCGGGTGATATGGCCGGACAGCGATATGATTCATATATCGATATATATAATGAACTGAGGGAAAAAAGGAGATACTGACCCATGGAGTACAAACTGCATCCTTCCATACTTGCAGCTGATTTTAAGAATCTCGGAAGAGATATAGAAAATGTAGTGAACGCGGGAGCTGATGGGATACATATCGATGTGATGGATGGAGACTTCGTGCCGCAGATATCCTTCGGCATGCCGATGATCAGATCCATACGCAGTGCTACAGATGTGACATTTGATGTACATCTGATGGTGACCAATCCGGAGAGATACATAGAGACCTTTGTGGAGTGCGGTGCCGATATCGTGACCATACACGCGGAAGCTACAAGGGATATAGAGAACGCGCTGAAGCAGATAAGGCGGACAGGAGTGAAGGTCGGGCTGGCTCTGAATCCCGGCACCTCTCTTTCCACGCTCGACTATATAATAGATGATGTGGATATGGTACTCCTCATGACAGTAAATCCGGGCTTTGGAGGGCAGAAGTATATAGAGAAGGCTACCAGAAAAATAAAGGCGCTCAGGGCTATGGCGATGAACGAGGGCAGAGAGCTGGACATAGAGGTAGACGGCGGAGTCACAGGTGAGAATCTTTCTAAAGTCATCGAGGCCGGTGCCAATATCATAGTAATGGGCTCTGCCATATTCGGCGGAAATGCTGCTGAGCTCACGAAATACTTCAAGGAAGAAATTGGAAGAAGAATCCAGGGATAATAAAATATCTGTTGTAAAATGGACTGCGGTGGTCATACTATGTGTGATCGCCGTTTTTAGCTTATGTGCCGCTCTGGCATCACAGATCCTTGACGGAGAGCCTCTCTGGAAGGAAACGACGATAGAGCTTGGAGATACTATGAGTGCCGACCCTGCATACTATATAGGAGGGCCGGAGCTGACATTAGAGCATTCATGGGTGGATCTGTCAGGTCTTAATAATATGAAGGTGGGAGACTACACCGTCAGGGCAGGCAATATATTTGCCGTATTTGAATACACAGTGCATGTAAGAGATACTGTGCCTCCCGGGATAATGAATACATATACTCTTGATACTGTGCTTGAGGCAGGCAGGGAATATGATCTTGATATACTGGGTGTGACGGCGAGTGACCTTTCAGGCAGGACCTTTCTTCGTTTTTATTATAATGATCGGGAGATACATAGCCTCTGTTTTGAAGAGATGGGGAGACCCGAGATCGTGGTGGAGGCATCCGATATCAACGCCAACAGATCCAGAAAAGAGATAAGGCTTTTTGTAGATACGCCTCCGGTCATATACGGTGTGCATGAACAGTATATATTGCGCGGAAGTGACGGAGGAGAGCTGGATCCGGTATTTGCAAGGGATGATGTGGACGGAGATCTGGCAGATGGTATTGAGGCCGATATTTCGGGAGTGGATTTTAATAATATAGGCGATTACGTGATCGCTTATAAAGTGACGGATTCATACGGACTGGAAGCAAGCGCCAAGACCACTGTGCATGTCATATCCTCTGCAGAAAGGGTCAAAAAGCATTATAATGATCACAGACTGACGGAAGAAGAGCTTTCGGAGCTGATCGAACAGGATTACTTTACATATGAGCCTGCTGAAGAAAACGACAGGGAAGCGGTGACAGCCTTATGCGCTCCGGCTCTGATCAATCTCTACAGGAGCGATGAGGACGGCATAGGCAGTGGGTCGGGGTTTATATTTGATATCACACCGGAATATCTGTATATCGTATCGGTCTATCATGTGACGAGTTATTTTGATGGCAGTCCTACGCTGATCACGTTTTATGACGGGAGTCAGATCACGACAACCTTCAAATCCATAAGGCTGAATGCGGGAAATGAAGCTTCTCTTTTCAGGATACCGGTGTCGGCTGT
>CAJOME010000165.1 GCA_905235585.1 uncultured Lachnospiraceae bacterium
GGACAGGCAGCTGACACAGGCTGTTATGGCCGGAGTAGAGCTTGCAGGCAGGCTCTTTGAGATGGGCTACAGGATCATATGTACGGGAGAGATGGGGATCGGAAATACTACCACGTCAGCCGCGGTTGTTGCGGCTCTGCTTCATAAGGATCCTGATCTCATAACGGGTCGCGGAGCCGGACTGGACGAGGCACGTCTTATCCGGAAGCGCGAGGCCGTAAAGCAGGCGATAGAGCGATACGGTCTTTATAAAGCCACGGTATATGAGGTGATGAGGACTGTGGGAGGCTATGACATAGCAGGGATGGCAGGACTGTTTCTCGGCGGAGCCGTATACGGAGTACCCGTCGTCACAGACGGCTTTATATCTGCGGCGGCAGCACTGTGCGCGGTGCGTATGAGACCCGAATGCAGGGAATACATACTGGCTTCACATATGGGAAGCGAGAAGGGCACGGAGATGGTACTTAAAGCACTCGGGCTCACTCCCGTGCTTGATACCGATATGCGACTCGGAGAGGGAACGGGGGCGGTGATGCTTATCCCTCTGATCGATATGGCGCTCGCGGTATATGACAGCAATGTCACATTTGAGGATATAAGCATAGAAAGGTATGAAAGATATACTGAGACATGATTGAGCTGATATTCGGAGGGGCGGCATCGGGCAAATCGGAGTTTGCCGAAAGAGAGGCGCTGCAGTGCGGGGCACCGTTCTATTATCTTGCTACGATGCGGCACGGCAGCGGCAGCGGAGAGCAGAGGATAGCGAAGCATGTGGCGAGAAGAGACGGCAGCCCGTTTGTGACTCTGGAGAAGCCGGTCGCGATAGGCGAGCTGTCCGAAAAGATAAAAGGCGGCACGATCCTGCTCGAGTGCCTCACCAATCTTGCCGCAAATGAGCTTTTTGATAAGGGAGCTTCCTTTGACAGGGATCATGAGGATGCGGTCTTCCAAAGGATATGCGACGATCTGGACATGCTCGCGTCCGCTGCGGATTCTCTTATAGTGGTGTCGGGAGATGTCTTTAGGGATGGTATGCAATATGCGAAAGAGAGCGAGTCATATATGAGACTCTTATCCCGCCTTAATACTTATTTGTCTGATAAGGCGGACAGAGTTTATGAAATGGTCTATGCCTGCCCGAGGAGATTAAGATAGATGCTCAGATCTTTGCTCATAGCGTTTTCCATGTATTCAAGAATACCTGTTCCGCGCGCTGAATGGAAAGAAGAAGATATGAAATACGTGCTTGCTTTTTTTCCGCTTGTGGGACTGGTAATAACGGCAGCTGAATATATCTGGCTCAGTCTGGGAAAGAAGACGGGACTGTCCGCCGTATTCATGGGTGCCGTCTCAGTGGCTCTCCCCGAGCTTATATCCGGAGGGATACATCTGGACGGTTTTATTGATACTTCCGATGCGCTGGCATCCTACAGAACGAAAGAAGAGAGGCTTCGCATACTTAAGGATCCTCATGTCGGAGCTTTTGCAGTGATACGTGTAGTCACGCTTTATATCCTTTTCTTCGGGGCTGTATATGAGATCCTCATGCATGGCTCTGCAGCCGGGATATCCTACGTATTTTGTTTTGTATTTGTGCTGTCCAGAGTGATGAGTGCCGCCTCCGCTATATTCTTTCGGCCTGCCGGCAATAAAGGCACACTTGAAGCGTTCGGCAAAGCGGCAGACAGAAGACCTGTCATCGTGATGCTTGCCGCGGAGTATATTGCCTCGGCCGCCGTTATGATATATATCCAGCCGATCGCCGGAGTCCTTGTACTTGTGGCTTCGGCCGCAGTAATGGCAGCCTATCGTTTTATAAGTGAGAGAGCGTTCGGCGGAGTCACCGGAGATACTTCGGGCTGGTTCCTTTGTGTGAATGAATGCGTATTAAGCCTTTGTCTTGCTATGGCAGCTCATCTACTCTGAGCTCGTCTTCATCCATGATCACTTCCTTGTGATTGACATCGCGGATAGCATCCAGTATATCACCCTTGGTGAGATCGCTGCCCGGGATCTTTTTCGCAGCGTTTCTTTTTGGCAGACTCACGGGACTGCCGTTTACCGCGAAATGATATGAGAGCATACTGGCTATACTGACAGATGCGGTCATGACGATAAGCAGTATAAACGGAAGCAGGACTACGGGGGAGATACGTACGTATGTGATATCATACTGCGACGTTTCCGAGTATATGTAGATCACGGGTGTGAGTACCGATCCGAGGAAAAGTCCCCAAAATGCGCCAAGGGAGACAGACAGACCTGAGCGCCTTATGAAAAGCCCTGCGATGATCCGGTCGCCCAGACCGTTTTTGCGCCACTCCTCTATGCGGGCAGTATTCTTACGCACGATGCCGGCTGATATCAGGATACAGATCAAAAGAGCGACGATGTACAGTATGATCCCCAGAGGGAACAGATTGTTATTCATGAAAAGGTATGCTTTGGCGGCAGCGTAATAGCCGGGCAGTATGAGACGATTTGATATCATCCAGTGGATATCCTCTGTCACCAGCTCGTCCTCAAGGGTATCGAGTCTGCTCCTGATCTCGGCTTCCTTTTCGACGATCTCCTTCTTTTCATTGACAGTCTCCTGCTCGCGCCGCTCTTTTTCCTCCTCCAGAGCGGTCTCTTCCTCATGAAGCTGTGTCTCTATCTCGGACAGCTCGGCCCACTGGCTCGTAAACTGCCGGTGGTAACTCTTCTCCGAGCC
>CAJOME010000166.1 GCA_905235585.1 uncultured Lachnospiraceae bacterium
GAATATCTCGCGCAGGCACGGCTTGATTTTATCCGCTCCTTTGGCAGCGTATATAAGTCCGGAATAAATGAAGGACATCGTGAAGCTGCTGCGATCATAGCAGAAAAGGACGCTGAGTTGTCTGAGAAGGATGCCAAGATAGCTGCCTTAGAGGCTGAGCTCGCCTCGCTTAAAAAACAATAGCCTACTTGTCGTACTCACAGATATATCCCATCCTGCCCTTGAATGAAGGGTAGTTTCCTATCACGTCATTAGGGATATCGTTCAGATAAAATGCATCCTCAGACTTAAGATACATCAGCTCCACACGGTCTTCTTCTATCTCTGTGCCGTCGGACAGGGTATCCGTGTAGCTCGGACCGCCATTCAGCCAGTGCTCATAGTATCCGACACCGAAGCAATCCCTTTGCTTCAGACCCGGCTCTATCCATTTCCAATCGTGATTCTCTTTCCTGGCACCTACATAAAAGCAGATCTTAGTCAGCTCCTTATCGCGTATCATATTCTCTACGAGCTCGAACTCGCCGTTGCTTGTAAGTGATACCAGATAGCCGCCTCTTTCCCTGCATTTCCTTTCAGCCTCATCCCAGGTGCAGTCTTCCACACACAGCTCGTATCTGTGTCCTTCATATTCGAGTCTGCCGGACTTCAGGTATGACCGGAGATCATCGTAGCGCAGATACTCCCCAGGCTCCTTTCCCCTGTCAAGATCAAATATCTTGTTCAGCTCCCCGATATATGTTTCTTTATCGGTTTCTCTGCCGTCTATATAATAATAGAGTGTATTGTATCTGCCGAGTTCTTCGTCATAATCATCCTCAGGCGAGTCCGGATCAAATTCCGAATACTCTCCGCTGAATATATTTACCCATCTTCCATTATGTATCGTATAGACATAGTCGTAATAGTACCCCATATGCCCTTCGCTGTTATTCAGCAGATTTTCTTTTTCAATGTATGTAAAATGCAGTCTGGCTGTCTGCAATACGTCAAGCAGTCCGCCATGATATGTGAGTATGAGGCATCCGCTGAATTCAAAACCGGTATCTATTACAAGCTCCGGCACATCATCATCGTCAACATATATCAGAGTATATACTTCCTCTGTACCTGCCTCTTCCTTACGATTGTCAAGATAATCGAGATACGCATCCTGCCAGCCGTCATTACCTTCATCTTCGCTGTCCGTATCAGTCTCCGGGGGCTCGGTTTCTTCACTGTCGATATTACTTTCTTCAGATACTGACGCGTCAATGTTCGTCTGTTCTTTATCATCCTGCACCTGTATATCTTCCTGTGGTGCTGAGGTCGCAGTTTCTTCCTCCGGTGATGATGTAATATCCTGTGTGCTGCTCCCGCATCCGGTAATAAGTATGGTAATAAGTATGCAAAGCAGCGCACAAATTAACATTTTTTTTACAGTATTGGTTTTGTTATCTGTCATTGTCTCTATGCCCTCGATGCTGCGTTTAGCAGCCTTTCCAACTTTTCCACCGACACTATATACTTCTTGTTACAGAAGCTGCATACCATTTCGATCTCTTTCCCTTCATCAATCATGCTCTGCAGCTCGTCTCTGCCCGTAGCTATCAGTGCTTTCTCTATCTTTTCGGGAGAACAGTCACACTTAAACTCTGTCGGGACTTTTTCAAGGACTGTCATATCCAAACCGTCAAGTAATGATCCGAGGATCTCCTCGGGAGTCTTGCCTTCCTCAAGAAGCCCCGTTACCGAAGATATACTTTTCAGATTTTCTTCAAGCCTGTCTATAGTGGCATCGCTCACATCAGGCATCAGCTGTATGATAAAGCCGCCCGCTTCTCTTACGGTATTATCCTTGTTCATCAGTACCCCGAGTCCGACAGAAGACGGGGTCTGCTCGCTCTGTGCGAAATAATATGTAAGATCCTCCGCTATCTCGCTTGTCACGAGATCAACCTCACCCACATAGGGCTCCTTAAGTCCCAGATCCTTTATTACACGCAGAGTTCCCCTGCCCAGTGCTCCGCTCACATCGAGCTTATGGTCAGTCTCTCTCGGGGGCAGCAGCACAAGAGGCTCTGCAGGATAGCCCTTTACGTGACCCTTTGAGTCAGCCGTCACGGTGAGTCCCTGCATTGCTCCGTTTCCCTTTATCTGCAGCGTGAGTAAATCATTATCACCTTTCATTGTGATGCCCATCATCGCGCCTGCAGTGAGCAGCCTGCCGAGTGCCGCAGTCACTACGGGTGATGAATTATGAGCCTCTCTTGCCCTCTCTGTCATTTCCCTTGTTGTTGCGGCAAAGGCTCTGATATGCTCGTTGTCAGCCGCAGCTCTGACAATATAATCCATTATGCTTATCCTTTTTCGTGAATTGTTTTATCAGAATATAGTGAAGCGAGCTCGGCTTTTAAGGAGGCGATTTCTGCATCCTTTTCTGCTATGATCGCAGCAGCTTCACGATGTCCTTCATTTATTCCTGACTTATATACGCTGCCAAAGGAGCGGATAAAATCAAGCCGTGCCTGCGCGAGATATTCTTCCTGACGATCTGTGTTTGAACGAGCCATAGATTCTGCAACCTCCTTTAGTACTGTACTTTCAAGAGCAAGCTTCTTAACCTCTTCCCATGTAGTGGCAAGGAAGAGCTTTGCCCAGGAGACGAGTCCGTTTTCTGTATCTTCCCCGGTG
>CAJOME010000167.1 GCA_905235585.1 uncultured Lachnospiraceae bacterium
ACCGTTCTGATTTTGAAAGCTACTTTGAGAGCTTGGAAAGCTATGAGCAATGGAAGAAATCCATCATAGACTACTATTCTGATCAACCCGTAAGTCAAACGCAGCATGAAAACCTTGACTATGATACACGTATAGCAAAACGAAATGCCCTGCTTGACAGCTCAAAAAAGAAGAAAAAATAGATTTTGTACTCAAATTGTACTCAAAAGGCAAAAAATAATCCCGCAAACCCAGTATTTACTAGGCTTACGGGATTTTTTAATTCACTCCAGCTCTATCGTCGCTGGGGGTTTGGAGGTGCAGTCGTAGAGGACACGGTTGACACCGGAGACCTCGTTTACGATGCGATCAGCAGCGCGGGTAAGGATTTCCCACGGGATGGGAGCAGCGGTCGCTGTCATAAAATCAGAGGTGATAACGGCACGAAGCGCTATGGCATAGTCATAGGTACGACCGTCACCCATCACGCCGACAGAGCGCATATTTGTGAGCGCAGCATAATATTGTGACGGCATCCACGGCGGATTCGAATTGCGCCCCTTTATCTCATACCCACCACTTTCACATCCGTTTCTCTCACTTCCAATGCTCTCGCCTTGCGCTGCTATCTTATCATATCCGTTCACCGTTATATTTTGATCATCTGCAGATCCTTTTATATTTTGATCCGCTGCTGCTCCTTTATTAACGGAGCCGGATTTACCTGCACAGCCTGCATTCTGTCGCCATTCCCCAGCGGCACGGTCTATTTCCTCTCTGTATATCGCATCGGCTTCCTGCACGATACGCACCTTCTCCGGAGTGACTTCACCAATGATGCGGATACCGAGACCGGGACCGGGAAAAGGCTGACGATAGACCAGGTATTCGGGCAGTCCGAGCTCAAGTCCCACCTCCCGTACCTCATCCTTAAAGAGCATCCTGAGCGGCTCGATTATCTCTTTAAAATTCACATGCTCCGGCAGACCGCCCACGTTATGATGTGATTTTATGGTAGCGGATTTTCCGAGACCGGACTCTATCACATCGGGATAAATGGTTCCCTGCGCAAGAAAATCCACCTCCCCGATCTTATTCGCTTCTTTTTCAAATACATTGATAAACTCTGTGCCGATTATCTTTCGCTTCTGCTCCGGTTCAGTGACCCCGGTAAGCCTCGAATAAAAGTGCTCTGCCGCATCGGCATGTACAAAGTTCAACTCGAAGAGTCCGTTATTTCCAAAAACAGCTTCCACCTCATCGGCTTCGTTTTTCCTCAAAAGCCCATGATCGACAAAAACACAGGTCAGCTGCTTTCCGATCGCCTTGGAAAGAAGGGCTGCCGCCACAGAGGAGTCCACTCCGCCCGACAGTCCGAGCAGCACCTTTCCGTTTCCGACTTTCTCCTTGATAGAAGCAACTGTCGTTTCTATAAATGATGCCATCTGCCAGTCGCCTTTGCAGCCACAGATATCATATACGAAATTTTTGAAAAGCTTCATGCCCTCATCGGTATGGATCACCTCGGGATGAAACTGCACTGCATAATACCCTTTTGATACATCCTGCATTGCGGCTACGGGACAGTTTGAAGTATGCCCGGTCACCTCAAAGCCCTCAGGAGCCATCTCTATATAGTCGGTATGGCTCATCCATGCCACGCTGGTTTCCGTCCATCCCTTAAATAACGGCTTCGATACATCCACCACGGTCTCGGTCTTTCCGTATTCCGATGTGGGAGCCGTAGCTACCTTTCCGCCGAGCTGGTACGCTAACAGCTGCGCGCCGTAGCAGATACCCAGTATCGGAATGCCTAATGAAAAAATCTCCTGCTCCGCATGTGGGGAAGCAGGATCATATACCGAATTCGGGCCACCGGTCAGGATTATCCCTTTGGGAGACATCTGCTTTATCTGAGCCACCGTCAGCTTATCGCAGCTGTGTACCTCACAATATACATGGCATTCTCGCACCCGTCTCGCTATGAGCTGATTGTACTGTCCGCCGAAATCCAGAATCAGGATATTTTCTTTTTCCATTGTCTCATTCTCCTGTCTAAAAATATTTCATTCCCACAGACTTCCGGGATATTTTCCTTCCTCTTTCATCTTCTTTATTACTTCGACAAGACCCGGCTTGTCCTCTTTATAGGTCACCCCATGCCACTTCTCTGTAGTACGCAGCACCTTCACATCGCACTTTCCCGCATCCAGAAGACCTGATACCACGGTCGGAAGATAGCACTCTGCCTTCAGCGGATTGCCCGGCACCTCTTCCTTTAGAAAGCTTTCAAAGTATCCTCCTATCTCTCCCATGAAGTCCTCGGCAAAGCACCAGAAGTTCATGCTCGTTGCCGATCCGCCGTCAAGCGGGATCCATGTCGCGCCTTCATCCAATGTATATTCGGCATCTCCGGCGTGCCTTTCAGATACTCTTATCTTCGTCCTCTCCACTACCTCTTTGAGCAGTCCGTCAGGGGATACACTGCATATGCCTCTCGAGACTGTGCCGTTCTCGGTCAGTGTATTGCGCAGCTCATATCCT
>CAJOME010000168.1 GCA_905235585.1 uncultured Lachnospiraceae bacterium
GTGCTCCACTTCGTGCTCCATGTGGAGCGGCTCATTAAGTCCTTCCTCCACAGGCAAGCAAGCTTGCCGTGGAGTTGGACTTTTGACCCTGATATCATACTATTTCATACTCATCTCATCCAGCAGATTGAGCTTCATGTCATAGAGCTTCTGCGAGAGATCCACATATACCTTGTGGGGATTTACGAGACGGCGTGTCTCATCCCAGAGCGTGTCGAGCTCTTTGCTGCAGTAATCCCTCATCTCCATGACGCTGGGTGAGTCATATACGCATTTTCCGTTATCAAATACCTGTATCATAAGCTCTCTCATCGTATATTCTCCGCCCTTGAGCCGGGTCCTCTTCCAAGGCTCCTGCGGATCAAAGAGGATGAGGTCGTCGTTTGCATCAAACTCTTCTTCCTTAAGACAGATGAGATCAGCTTTTACCTTGCCCTCCCTGCCGTATATCCTGATGATCTTTTTGTCGCCGGGATTCGTGATCTTCTCGGAGTTTTCCGAGAGCTTGATCTTCGGTGTACATGATCCGTCCTCATTCACCACTCCGGCAAGCTTGTAGACTCCTCCAAAGGCGGGCCAGTCCTTTGATGTGATAAGATTGGTGCCTACACCCCAGCTCGTGATCATGGCTCCCTGTGCCTTGAGCGAATCTATAAGAAACTCATCCAGATCGTTCGATGCCGAGAGCACGGCATCCGGGAAGCCTGCCTCATCAAACATCACTCTGGCCTTCTTTGAAAGATATGCGAGATCGCCCGAGTCAAATCTCACACCGTAAAGCTTCGGATGTATGCCCTTTTCCCTGAGCTCCTGAAATACCTTTATCGCGTTCGGCACGCCTGACTTGAGAGTATCATAGGTATCTGCTATGAGCAGGCAGGCATCGGGATATATCTCGGCATATTTCCTGAAAGCCGTGATCTCATCCGGAAAGCTCATCACCCATGAATGCGCATTCGTACCCTTTACCGGCACATCGAAAAGCTGGCCTGCGAGGACATTTGAGGTACCTACGCATCCCCCTATCATTGCGGCTCTCGCTCCGTACGTACCTGCATCGGGTCCCTGAGCGCGTCTGAGTCCGAACTCCATGACTCCGTCACCTCTTGCCGCATAGCATACCCTCGCGGTCTTGGTGGCTATAAGTGACTGATGATTTATGATATTTAAGATCGCGGTCTCTATAAGCTGCGCCTGCATGATGGGCGCGATGACTTTTACAAGAGGCTCTTTGGGAAAGATGACCTCTCCTTCGGGTATGGACCAGATAGAGCCGGTGAATCTGAAGTCCTTCAGGTAATCAAGGAAGTCCTCCTGAAAGATGCCGAGACTCCTGAGATACTCTATATCCTCAGCCTCAAACCTAAGCTCCCTGATATACTCTATCACCTGCTCGAGTCCTGCCATGACGGAGTATCCGCTCTCCATCGGATTGGTGCGGTAAAACATATCGAAGATGACAGTCTGATTGGCATTTTCATTCTTGAAATAGCCCTGCATCATCGTGAGCTCATATAGATCTGTAAGTAAAGTAAGATTCTGTCTGTTCATTTTCCTCACCATTCAGTAGCGTCCGTTAAAACACGCATCGTTTATTCTATCATATTCTTTACATCCTTATCAATGAACTGACACATTGATCTTGCGCACAGGGCATCATTGGGTATAGTTCAGCTGCTCCACAAAGGCTTCTTTATTCTCGATCGCCGTCGTGGTAGGTCTGCCGAGATCGTCTCTGGCGCCTATCGCACACTTTACTTCTATCAGACAGAGTGTCTTCCTTGACCTCACTGTCTCAAGCTCTCTGACCAGATCCTCCGGGGTACTCACACTTACCGCATACGGATAGCCGCATGCTCTTGCGACTGCCGGTATGTCCATATTTCCTGCGGCAGTAGGCATCCCTCCCACGGTCTCATGGGATTCGTTGTTTATGACAATGTGGATCAGGTTGTCGGGACATACAGAGCCTGTCACTGCCATGGCTCCCATATGCATGATGAGAGCACCGTCACCGTCGATACACCAGATCCTTCTGTCCTTCTTATTCAGCGCCACACCGAGCGCTATAGAGGAAGCATGTCCCATGGATCCGACAGTGAGAAAATCATGTCCGTGATCCTGTCCTTTCCTTTCGCGGATCTCAAAAAGCTCACGGCTCGCTTTTCCTGTAGTGGATACTATCATGTCATCCCCGGCAGCCTCTGCGATGTGCTCAATAATGTCCTCTCGCTTCATGCTGTGCTCATTCATGTAAGTCACCCTGCCGTCATAGCTCAGTGCTCCCTTGGCTATGACAAAGGAAACATCATGTCCTCCGGACAGCTTCTCTCTGTAGCCCTTCATTATCTCCGTGAGCTCAGCCTCAGTAGTATCCTTTGTCACCACAAAAGAAGCTATCCCCATATCTTCAAGCAGCTTAAGCGTCACTTCACCCTGATAGATATGCTGCGGCTCGTCATGCACACCCGGCTCCCCCCGCCATCCGATCACGAATATCACCGGGATCGCATAC
>CAJOME010000169.1 GCA_905235585.1 uncultured Lachnospiraceae bacterium
GTCCTGCTCGTACCGATCACTGCCCTTTCTGTGCTTTCTTCTATGGCTTCCTCGGTACGTGTGCCATCTACTGTCATATTCCGGATCGCTTCTTTAATAGCCTGCTGACTCTCGGTGCCCTCGACAGCGGTCTGTGCACTCTCTTCGAGAGCTTCCTCCGTCCTCTCACCGGTCTCGGTATTATCCTGCTTTACCTCGACACGACCGAAAGCATCCTCTTCCAGCCTTTCCTTGCTTGTCTCACTTGCCTGTACCGTATCTCCGTCCTTTGATACAGCTATCACATCATCAAGCTCCGGTCTTTCGGCAGCCTTCTGAAGCTCTTTGTCTGCCTGTACTCTGGCAGGAGACTCGCTCTTATCCGCGGTGACCTGAGGTCTTTGAATATTCCCGGCATTTCGGACATCGGCAGCCGGATTCTGAATGATGTTTCTTTCCGCAACAGGGTTAATCCTAATATCAGCCATGACATTTCCCTCCCAATGGTAAAACAAAAAACAAAGAAACATGCCTATACATATGTTATTTTATCACTTTTTAAAAAAATATACAACAATCCGTTTAGGGATCGCTGAATATTTAACGGAATTTTTTATATATGATGATCGTGACCTTATCTTTTTTTATGCCTACTCTTACATCATCCGCAAGATTTGCGACCACTGACTTCTCCAGCTCATCCCAGGCCTCTTCGGAAGCATGATCCTCGTCTGTCTGCACTGATACGCTGTCTCTGTACTGCTGGAGCGACCATGTCAGGACAGCCTGGCTCATCTCTGCGCTCTCCATACCCATGGTGCCGTAGTTCAACGGACTCCCGCCATACGTCATCTGAAGCTTGTTTACCTCTTCGTAATTCTCCATCCCTACTTCGACGAGCTCCATTATCTTGCCCATGACACCCTTGGTCGCCTCATTTCTTCCCGTACTGGATGCAGCAAGCAGCCCTTTTCTTTTCTCCGTGTTCATTATCGTCTCGGCTTCAAGGCACAGCCTGCATTCTGAGTTGTCACCCTCCATCCAGAAATTAGCACTGAACTCCTCGGCTATAGCGCTCACCATACCCAGCATCTCCTCTGTGAGCAGCCTGACATGGAGTGCATCCCTGCCGGCGATGCCTGTTTTTTGCGCAAAACTGTCCGGGATCTCGAGTGCCCTCTCGATCCCGGTGCCGTCATTCTTAACAAATATCTGATCTGTTGTCATGATATCCCCCTGTTTGATACTCCTTTTATTTCTGCCTTTTACTTTTAAATAAAGTTGAAGTTATAGTGGGTTTCTTTGCCGAGCTTGCTGTCACACCCGGTGCCGCACCGCCCATAAGCTGCGCTTGGGTATAGGTTTCATTGCAGTCCGGACATCTGTATCCGATCCCGTCCGTCATAAGCAGAGATCCGCATCCGGGACATCTGCCGTTAGCCTGGGGATCATCGGGGACAATACCTGTTCCTCCGGATACACTTTCCAATATATCATCATTAAGCCTGTATTTGCTTTCCATATTGAGCCCTCCTCATTACTTGCCATCGATCATCTTACCGCAGCCGGGGTGTGTACATATAGCTCTTCCGCCCGACAGCAGCTTGAATTTCCTCATCGTCCGGCAGTTCTCACAGTAAAGCTCGCGAAACAAAGTGTTATCCGTGTCATTGTCCGTCGTGCCAGCTCCGCCTGCCACAAGCTCGAGGTCGTCATCATTCAGTCTGTTGTTCGATGAGTATCTGTCATTCACTTCATCTATGACACTCTGTAACCTGAGCTCATGTTCAAACCTTTGAAAGTCAAACAAACTTTTCAGCTTACTCTCTGTGCTCATTTATAACCTCCTGCCATCTGCATTCTATCTGTATCTGTCTATTGATACGATGTTACTTCCCCCGATGGCAGTATCATCAGAAAAAAATCTCTTTAACTTGTTGATAGCACTGTTGTGTCTCAGCTTGACCTTGCCATAGGACAGACCAGTCTTTGTCTCTACTTCTCTCAAGGATAATCCGTTGTAGTAATGAAGGACGATCACATCTCTTTCTTCCGCGGAGAGCTTCATCAGGGCATCGGCAAGCTCTGTGAGCGTCTCCTGCTGCAGTATATCGGCATCGATCTCTTCATCCGATGCTATCTCTTCAGGCAGCTCTTCGGAAACCCTGCTTACTCTGTAATGATCTATTACGGCATTTCTGGTGATGGTATATATCCAAGTAGAAACGGCAGCCTTTTCTTTATCATAATCGGAAAAACGCTGCTGTACCTTGAGAAACACATCCGCGCACAGATCCTCGGCATCCTCCGGATTGCTTATCCTGTTGCGGATATAAGCCAGTACCTTATCGTGATACTCTCTGTATACCTGCTCAATGTCCAC
>CAJOME010000170.1 GCA_905235585.1 uncultured Lachnospiraceae bacterium
GATACACTGATGGAGGTGGAGGCCGGTACATCAGACGCTGCTATAATAGATTCACTTATGGCAGGAGCCATGGTAGGAGAAGGTACGAGCTATCCGGATCTTACCCACACGGTTGATCTTACCGTCGAAGAGTACGTGGTGGGCTGCAGAAAGGGATCCGATCTGGCTGCCTATATAGACGATGAGTTAAAGAAATTTGCCGATGACGGCTCGCTCCGTACTTTAGCAGAGAAATACGGAGTGCAGGATGCACTGACAAAGTAAGGGATGTTTGCTGATGTCACACTGACACTGCTCGGAGGATTCTGGCACACATTTCAGCTTTTTGCGCTGACGCTTCTCTTCGCCCTGCCGCTCGGGCTGCTGATCAGCTTTGGCTCAATGTCAAAGGTACGTGCGATAAAGGTTCCGATACGGTTTTTGATATGGGTCATAAGAGGGACTCCTCTTATGTTGCAGCTGCTAGTGATATATTACGGACCGGGGATCATATTGCGCACAAATGTCTGGGGATCAGGCGACGAAGGCAGGTTTATAGCTGCGCTTGTGGCATTTGTTATAAATTATTCCTGCTATTTTTCAGAGATTTACAGAGGCGGTATACAGTCCATTCCCGTGGGACAGTATGAGGCCGGACAGGTACTTGGTCTGACCAGACACCAGATATTCTTCAGGATCGTGCTCCTGCAGGTGATAAAGAGGATAGTACCGCCGATATCCAACGAGATAATAACACTGGTAAAGGATACTTCTCTTGCCAGGGTGATCGCGGTCTATGAGATAATATGGGAAGGACAGTCGTATATAAAGAGTGCCGGGATAATATGGCCGCTTTTCTATACCGGAGTATTTTATCTGCTCTTCTCGGGGCTGCTCACACTGCTGTTTGGGCAGATCGAAAAGAAGCTTTCATATTTCAGGTGATCTATGGCTATCCTTGAGGTATCTAATTTAAGAAAATCATTCGAGACCACAGAGGTGCTGAACGATATCAGCTTTACCATGGAGGCCGGTGAAGCGGTCACCATCATCGGTTCCTCGGGATCGGGCAAGACGACACTCCTCAGATGCCTGAACTTTCTTGAGACTCCGGATGGCGGAAGCATAAAGGTGAAGGATGAGGTGCTTTTTGACGCTTCAAAACCCGAGACGATGTCTGAAGGCGCCATAAGGTTAAAGAGGCTTCACTTCGGGCTGGTGTTTCAGTCCTTTAATCTTTTTCCGCAGTATACAGCACTGGAAAACGTGATCCTGGCACCGTCACTGCTTTCGGGGGAAGAGGGACAGAGCGTTTCTCATGAAGAGCTCAGGCAAAAAGGTGAGGAACTGCTCATACAGATGGGTCTGCAGGATCGGATGTCAAATTATCCGCATGAGCTTTCGGGAGGACAGCAGCAGAGAGTGGCTATAGCGAGGGCACTCGCCATGGGACCGGATATACTCTGCTTTGACGAGCCTACATCCGCTCTCGATCCGGAGCTTACCGGAGAGGTGCTGAAGGTCATAAAGAGTCTGGCAGAGAAGAAAACGACCATGATAATAGTCACTCATGAGATGTCTTTTGCACAGGATGTGTCCGATAAGATAATATTTATGGATAAGGGCGTGATAGTGGAAGAGGGCTCGCCCGATGAAGTGATAGGAAATCCTAAGAATGACAGGACAAAGCAGTTTTTGTCTAATTATAAAAAGGAGAGATAAGAAATGAAAAGAAAGATACTTGCCGTGATACTGATCGCTTCTCTCGGAGTGATGACAGCTGCCGGATGCAGCAAGAAGGATGAGGCTTCCGCGGAGGCTACGGAGGTTGTAGCAGAGCCGGCTACCGAGGTTGTCATACCGACAGAGGAGCCTGTAGTGCCTGAACCGGAGCCCGTGTATGAGGAGCCTGTCTATGAGGAGCCGGAGGTCACTGAGCCTGAGGAGACAGTCGATGAGTATGGCATGACAGCCATTGACGAGATAAAGCTGTATGCCACCGAAGCAGTCCGTATGAGACGCGAGCCGAATACGGATGCGGAGATAGCAGGTAAGCTTGCTGCAGGAGATGAGGTCACGGCTATAGCTAGGTCTTCGGACTGGCACAGAGTAGTGAATAAAAACGGAGATACGGTATATGTGAAGTCGGAATATCTGACTGAGACAAAGCCGGAAACAAAGACTGAAACAGAGACTGAAGAAACGACTGCCGAGAATACTGACAATAATGCGTCAGCCACAAC
>CAJOME010000171.1 GCA_905235585.1 uncultured Lachnospiraceae bacterium
TGGAATCAGTACGCAGATAGGATATGATACCCTCCTCATACAGATTCTGAGCTATGCGCATGGTCTTGGAGGTGGAGAAATTCAAAGCCTTGCTCGCCTCCTGCTGCATCGTACTGGTGGTAAAAGGAAGCGGAGCCTTTTTCACTCTCTCCCCTTTCTTTACCTCCTTTACACTATACGAGGCTTTCTCGCAAAATGCCTTGATCTCCCTTGCCTGCTTTTCATCGGTGATATCTATCCTGCCGTTTCCGTCTCCGTAGAAATGAGCTGTAAGCGGCTTCTTTTCGCCTTTTACGTCAAACACTCCGTCCAGAGTCCAGTATTCCTCGGGAATAAACGCGTCTATCTCTGCCTCTCTGTCGCATATCATCCTGAGAGCGACTGACTGTACACGTCCCGCGGAAAGACCGCGCTTTACCTTGGCCCACAGCAAGGGAGATATCCCATAGCCCACGAGTCTGTCAAGCACGCGGCGCGCCTGCTGCGCATCCACTCTGTTCATATCTATGTCACGGGGTTCTGAAAGAGATTTCTTTACGGCATTCTTTGTGATCTCATTAAAAGTGATACGATATACCTTCTTATCGGTCTCGTCCGGACCAAGCTTCAGCGCGTTTTCCAGATGCCATGATATAGCCTCTCCTTCACGGTCAGGGTCGGTCGCGAGATAAATATTGTCGGCCTTTTTTACTTCCTTTCTCAGTGAAGCAAGCAGATCGCCTTTTCCTCTTATCGTAATGTATTTGGGTTCAAAGTCGTGCTCGACATCTATCCCCATCTGACTCTTGGGCAGATCTCTCACATGTCCCATGGAAGCCACCACCTGATAATTGCTTCCCAGAAACTTCTTGATGGTCTTTACTTTAGCAGGTGACTCCACTATCACAAGATTCTTTGCCATAATAAAACCTCCGACGGCATTTCATATATGCCAGTTAAAACAGTGAGCGTCTTATTTCTGCTCACGAAAATGGAATATACACTATTTAAAAAATTATGGCAAGATATTTTTAATATCGGTACATTTTGTCACGCTGCTTACAAGAAATCTGCATCGGTTTATCGTACCGGCAATCTCCTGTCTTCTCGGCCTCGCAAGACCGCAGAAAGGATACTGACCGCACAGCCTCTCCGGTCCGGCATCATCAAGCATATCGTCCAGAACCTTTAATACCTCACGGATAGTCCTTTTGCCATCGATCAGATCCTTCACGGCGTATCTCACGATATGAGCAAGAGCTGCCGTCTGTTCGCTGTCGGCAAGCTGCTCCAGATACCTGATATCAACCTCTTCCCTGTCGATACCAAAGCCATCCCTTCCGTGCACCTTGAGCTTTATCCGGTCTCCGTGACCCAATGCTCCTTTGGACACAATGACTCTTTCGGTATATGACGTGGCAGGATCACTTTCTGAAGCATATATAACGGCATCTTCTTTTTCGTATTCTTCTTTTGCCCTGTCCGTGATATCATACGGCTTATATCTGTCCATCTGTATGATAGTATCTGCCACTCCGAAAAATGCCCCGGAGCTCCCTGCGACAAGAATGCATGAAATTCCCAGATCTTCATATATATATTTCATTCTCTCAATAAAAGGAGTGATAGGCTCATGCTCTCTGTTTATCACTCTCTGCATCAGATTGTCACGCACCATGAAGTTAGTGGCGCATGTATCCTCATCTATAAGCAATACACTGCTCCCGCACTCTATCGCCTCTACGACATTCGCAGCCTGTGACGTACTGCCGCTCGCATCCTCGGTACTGAACCGCTTTACATCCCTGCCATCCGGCAGGTCATTTATAAAGAGCGATATATCATCTCCATGCACGCATCTCCCATCCTCGGCACGTATCTTCATCGCGGAAGCATCAGTTATGACATACTCCCGTCCGTCTCCCCTGATATGGTCATATACTCCCTTTTCCAAAGCATGAAGAAGTGTTGATTTGCCGTGATATCCTCCCCCTACTATCAGGGTGATCCCCCGTCTTATTCCCATGCCGCTTATCCTGCCTGCATGCGGCAGCTCCATGCTCACCCTCAAGCTATCGGGTGAAGTGAAAGCTACAGCCTGCTTCATAGGCTTGTCGGATACACCGGATCTGCACCGTCGGCGACAAAAGCGCACATCCCCATATCGACAAGCGCCTTTCTTATTGCAAGCTGATCATCTGCAAGCTCCAGCACATCCGTATATAGCTTTTCTTCATCTTTATGAAATACAAAAGAACTGTCCACATAAACCGGCAGCAGTTCAAAAAGCATATTTATCAATTCTTTTGAATTGATACTCCTTCCGAATGCAGGAAATCCCATCTCCATACGAAAGACCACACTTCCTGTATCCACGTCTATACGGCAGCAGGATCTCTCAAGTATCTCCTGTCCCGGTCTGCTTGATGATATCAGTCCGCTCTTTCCCGAGCCCGCATCCCTGCCTCTTCTGTCTTTATAAACGATATGTGTGAAACGTCTCGTAAGCATATCCTGCAGAGCTATCCGTCTGTGTTTCTTCTTATAAAAAACATCTGGGAATCCTGCCGTCTTTCCGTCCACTCTTACGCTCACCTTTGAAGGGGAAGCAAACGGATCTCCCTGCACATGGTCTATCGAGAGTATATATCCCTTAAATCTGTACTCGCCCTTAGTCTGTTTATAAGCAGGATATCCCCTGTGGTCTATCTCAAGCAAAAGCTTCTTTAATTCGTCTGATGATCTCATAGGATCACTACCATCCTTTCGCAGTATTCCGCCGGACGAGCTATCGTTTCAATGCTTTTAATCTGGCATTCTCTTCCCGAAGCTGCCTCAATTCGTTTTCGGCTTTTTCCGCACGTTGCTCGGCGCTATCCGCGCGCTTCCTCTCGATCTCGGTATTCTTTCGCTCTTCAGCTCGACCCTCTTCCCGGCCTTCTTCCCGGCCTTCTTCGCGTATGGTCTTTTCATATCCTTTTTCGTCAAACTCTGTAAGTATCATTGCCTTTGCCTCCGCGTTTATCTTCTTCAGGTAGTCTACAAGATAGCCTGCGTCTATGGTGCTTCGTATCGCGCTTTCCACAGCCTCCAGCTCATCCATGCCGCTCTCACGGTTCCTGCGTATCTCGTCTATAAAGAACGCATAGCCCTTAAGCGCAGGACATTTGTCCAATATCGCACTGTTATTCCCGGCGTTGATATTTATAAAATGAGCCGTCCATTCATACCCTTCCGTCGGCACCTCAAATGCCTCCGAAAGCTTCAGATCCTCTCTCTCAGGTGCTTTTTCGCTGCCGTTATATATCACATAATACTCCGGGGTCGGTATTTTTACAATTGACCTGCCGTACAGCAGTCTGCGCTGATCATCATCCAGTATACTCTCCATATTTCTGGCATAATACATCAGCCCGCGAAG
>CAJOME010000172.1 GCA_905235585.1 uncultured Lachnospiraceae bacterium
GATGATATATATTGCATAGGCGGCGCAAAGGTATATGCGGAGCTGCTGCCGCTATGCGATGAATGCCTTGTGACAAAGATTGATGAGAGCTACGAGGCAGATGCATATTTTCCGGATCTCGACAGTGATCCCGAATGGGAACTTGTACGTGACGGAAGCGAAGAGGATGAACAGACGTATTTTGATGTGGTATATTATTTTCTTAAATACAGAAGAAAGACATCCAAATGATGCTTTTGACCTTAACAACATGTATATGGTAGCATAATACGCTGGCGAAGCCGGTCGCCGGAGGACGCAGGGGCAGGCATCCGGCAGCGGCGGATCATAGCGGACGGAGGACAGTAAAATGGGAATATATGAGGAGCTCCAGGAAAGAGGGCTCATTGCTCAGGTCACCGACGAGGGTGAGATAAGGGATCTCATAAACGGCGGAGGAGCAAGGTTTTATATAGGATTTGACCCTACTGCGGATTCACTTCATGTAGGACACTTTATGGCACTTTGCCTTATGAAAAGACTGCAGCTGGCAGGTAACAGACCGGTGGTGCTCATCGGCGGAGGCACGGGCTATATAGGCGATCCTTCGGGTCGTACGGATATGAGATCGATGATGACACCGGAGACTATACAGCATAACTGTGATTGCTTTAAGAAGCAGATGGAAAGATTCATTGAGTTCGGAGAAGACAAGGCGATAATGGTCAATAACGCTGACTGGCTCTTAAAGCTCAATTACATCGACCTTTTGAGAGAGGTCGGCGCACACTTTTCTGTGAACAATATGCTGCGTGCCGAGTGCTACAGGCAGAGGATGGAGAAAGGACTCTCTTTTCTTGAATTCAACTACATGATAATGCAGGCATATGATTTCCTGCATCTGCACCGGCATTACGGGGTGAATATGCAGTTCGGCGGAGACGATCAGTGGAGCAATATGCTGGCCGGTACCGAGCTCATCAGGCGCAAGACCGGGGATGACTGCTATGCGATGACACAGACTCTCCTCATGAATAAAGAAGGGAAAAAAATGGGTAAGACCGCAAAGGGTGCCGTCTGGCTCGATCCCGAAAAGACGACCCCGTATGAGTTTTATCAGTATTGGCGCAACATAGATGATGCCGATGTAATGATGTGCTTCAGGCTGCTCACGTTCCTTTCGATGGATGAGATCAACGATATCGCAAACTGGGATGACAGCAGGATAAACGAGAAAAAGGAACTGCTTGCGCATGAGCTGACAGAGCTCGTACATGGCAGGGAAGAGGCCGATAAGGCTCAGAGCACGGCACGCGAGATATTTGCCGGCAACCTTAGTGCCGAAGACATGCCCACAGAGCAGCTGTCCGACAGTGATTTCATGGACGGCAAGGCTGATATACTGCAGCTGCTGGTAGCTGCAAGGCTCTGTCCCACGAGATCCGACGCAAGACGCATGGTACAGCAGGGCGGGGTGACCGTTAATGATGAAAAGGTCACAGATTTCAGGCTGTCGTATACCAAAGACGAGCTGAAGGATGGCATAGTATTGAAAAAAGGAAAGAAGGCATTTCGCAGAGTTGTTTTTTAAGTATGTTTACAAAAATAACGGTATGTGTTATTCTTTCTTGATTGCATAAACAAAACAGTCATTAATGAGGTGTTATAATGAAAAAGAGGATCATTACAATTGCAGCGGTGTTATCAATGATAGCGGGACTTATCACAGGCTGCGGAAGCAACGCTTCCTCGGACAGTGATATGACGTATATCAAGGAGAAGGGAAATCTTGTGGTAGGCATCACGGATTTTGCTCCCATGGACTATCAGGAGGGCGGAGAATGGATAGGCTTTGATGCCGATCTCGCGCGCAAGGTGGGAGATGATCTGGGGGTCGAGATACAGTTTGTGGAGATAGACTGGGACAACAAGATCCTTGAGCTGGATAATAAAAGCATAGACGTGGTATGGAACGGCATGACTCTCACCGATGAGGTATCATCGGCAATGGCGTGCACCAAGCCTTATCTTAATAATGCGCAGACTGTAGTGGTCAAGGCTGATAAGGCAGACACATGGAGTACGCTCGATGCCGTGAAGCAGATCAGATTTGCGGTCGAG
>CAJOME010000173.1 GCA_905235585.1 uncultured Lachnospiraceae bacterium
ACTCCGTCACCTGATAGCTGTCCGTCTCCTCATAGGTGCAAGGATGTATCTCTCCATCATCAAAGCTTAAGATCTCAGCTCCTGGTACCCCGAGCAGGATCGGCGAATGCGACACAATGATAAACTGTGACATATCGTTGGCACATCTGACTATTTCAATGAGCAGGGTGAGCTGTCTCTGAGGAGAAAGTGCTGCCTCCGGCTCGTCGAGAATATATATGCCATTCCCCTTGAAATTGTTCTGAGCCATTGCCAGGAAGCTCTCACCATGCGACTTTTCATGAAAATGCTGCGGTCTTCCTCCGGGACCTCTGCTGTATTCATCCTCAGCCGTTGCTACGTTGTAAAAGCTCTCTGCTCGTAGAAAATACCCCCAGCCCGGCTTGTGTATCCCTTTTATCAGCCGAAGCGCCTCGCACAGTTCCGAGTGAGAATCATATGTCGAAAAATTGTAGTTCTTAGTTCCGCCCTCCGGATTAAAACCATAAGCCACGGCTATCGCTTCGAGCAGTGTTGACTTGCCACTTCCATTCTCACCCACAAAGAATGTGATCGGCTTATGGAACATAAGGCTGCTTACTCCGGAGATTGACGGAATGTCTCTCAGATAGCTTCCTCTGCTGATCTTATCCCAGTCTATATTTATGCCCTTTATATGAAGCTGCGCATCTTCCTCTAACACATCAGCACCCTTTTCTTCCGCTCTTATGGTCATCAATAGAGCAGGCATCCGATGTGCCGTACTCGATAAGCCCCGCATCTGCCGGATCTATGGATATCCTCCCATCCTCAAATACAAACGCCGGGATCCCCACATCCCCGATCTCCTTGCTGTGATCGAAGACCGGACTATTATCACGGAGCCTGGTGAATTCACTCATATTGCGGATATTCTCTCCAATGTTTATGTACTGAAATTCGCTCTCCCGTCCCTTGATCTGCTCATGGACATAATCGCAGTATGGACATGTTGGCATTCCGTATATCTTGATCATAATGTACCTCCTAATGGTTATGCCTTATTAAACTTCTCCTTCGGCTGCTTACATCTCTCACACTTCCAATCATCCGGAAGGTCTTCGAAAGCTACTCCGTCATGTTCTGCCGGGTCATAAACGTAACCGCATACGGAGCATACATATTTACCGCTTGCCTTCTGAGTAGAAAAGTCAACCTCTGCAAACACTGTAGGTACAGGGTTATCAAGGTCCATCACTCTATTGGCCTCAAGATTCTCATATCCCTGAGGAGTGTGAGTTCCCATATAGACCGTGGGATGATTTCTTATGAATTCACGTATGCGGTCCTGTGTCTCCCTCGCAGCACCAAGATCATCAAATACTACAGACAGCTTATCCTCATACAAAGCTTCATCAACATATGTGATATCGCCATGGATCATATAGAATAGTCCGTCCAGTTCCACGATAACGATGCTGTTTCCGTTCGTATGGCCCTTTGCCTTGATATAATAGATGCCGTCACTTATCTTCTGGCTCTCCGGGAAGTTATAATATGCCCCGTCTGTAAAGCTCACAGGCTCGATATTGGCAAGCCCCTTAAGCTCATCAGCGGATACCTCATCAGCGTTCACATAAACCTTTGCATTCGGGAATGACTTCAGCTCACCGGAGTGGTCGGCGTGCTTATGGGTAAGAAGGATCTTCGTTACCTGTTCCGGCTTATATCCGAGTGCAGCAAAGGCTTCCATATACGTGCAGATATCCTTACCGGTAAATGCAAGGCTGTTCTCATCAGGAGCCTCCTCAGGAGTTCCGGCAGGAAGTCCCGTATCCACAAGGATCACTTCATCGCCTGTATCTATCAGATAATTCTGCAGACTTCCGCGATATCTGATGTTTTTGTCAAATTTGTCCGGTCCCTCTTCCCCACCAAATGCAAATGGCTGTGAATAAAACCCGTCTTTTCTGAACTTAACCGCTTTGATAACCATTCTGATACCTCCTTTTATTTATTCTTGATTGTTTGCGACCGTAAAAACGCAATGAGCATAAGTATGTAGCAGATCGTCTTCGGCAGCATCAGCATTCCCACCCCC
>CAJOME010000174.1 GCA_905235585.1 uncultured Lachnospiraceae bacterium
AGTCAGACAAGCCAAATGCAAAGATTATTTGTTAACAGATCCTTAGTGCTATAGAAACGCAGTTACTAAGCAACAAAAGCTATATGACTCACAAGAGCCTATAACACAGGTCGCAGAAACATATATGATTTGGAGAAAACAGGAATGCTGAAAAGGATCGATCTTACAAGAGATTATGATAAGCACAAGTCAGAATATATGGAAGCTATAGAGGCAGTCTGCAGGGAGACCGCATTCTCCGGCGGAAAATACGCCGACAGATTTGACAGGGAATTCGCAGACTACATAGGCGTGAAGCATGCGAGCGGTGTGAATAACGGCACATCGGCTCTGCACCTTGCCATGCTCACACTCGGAGTCGGCGAGGGAGACGAGGTCATAGTCCCCGCAAATACATATGTAGCTACAGCGTGGGGTGTGTCCTATACCAAAGCCACACCCGTATTTGCAGACTGTACTCCGGATACATGGGAGCTTGATCCCGAAGATACCGAAAGGAAGCTCACAGATAAGACAAAGGGCATCATAGGAGTGCATCTGTACGGACAGCCCTTTGAGTTTAATAAGATAAAGGACATAGCTGACAGACACGGTCTCTTTGTCGTAGAGGACTGCGCACAGGCTCACGGCGCAGTCTACGAAGGCAGGAAGGTGGGTTCTCTCGGCGAGATGGGCTGCTTCTCCTTCTATCCCGGCAAAAACCTGTATGCCTTCGGCGAGGGCGGCAGCGTAACCTCCGATAATGAAAAGTATATAGATAAGATAGAGGTATACAAGAATCAAGGCTGCAGAGAGAGGTATTATCACGAGGTGATAGGCTACAACATGAGACTCGAAGGGCTGCAGGGAGCGGTGCTCTCGGTAGGTCTTAAGCATCTGGATGAGTGGACCGCACGCCGCAGAGAGATAGGCAGGAGATACTTAAAAGAAATCACCAATCCCATCTTCACCATGCAGTCTCATCCTGACAATACGGATCCGGTCTTTCATCTCTTCGAGGTGATGGTGCCCGACCCCGAGGACTTCCTTAAGTATATGGCAGAGCATGATGTGGAGTGTAACAGGCATTATCCCGCACCGTGCCATCTGCAGCAGGCCTACAGGCATCTTGGATATAAAGAGGGCGACTGCCCCAATGCGGAGAGGCTCGCCACACATTGCGCGACGCTTCCGCTCTTTCCCGAGATGACCGATGAGGAAGCCGGGCTTGTGATCAGACTATGCAACGGATACAACCCTGCGCATTGAACAGACAGAAGCAGATAAGGAGGATACCACTTGCAAAAGACAGCACTTATCACCGGAGCGAGCCGGGGCATCGGCAAAGCGACAAGAGAAATATACGAGGAGCATGGATATGAGATCATAGCACCGTCAAGGGCAGAGATGGATCTCTCCGATCCGCAGTCAGTAACAGCTTATTGTGACAGCCTTATTTCAAAGGGAACCCACATTTCCACGATTGTAAATAATGCCGGTATCAATGAGATAAACGAGATCGACAAGGTGCCTTACGAGGAGATGCGCAGGATGCTGCAGGTAGATCTGGAGTCACCCATACTCATCCTCAATAAGCTCGTACCCCTCATGAAGGAGCAGAGCTACGGCAGGATAGTAAATATCGGTTCGATATGGGCGGTAGTATCAAAGCCCGGACGCGCCATGTACAGCGCGGCAAAGAACGGTATCCATGGGATCACGAATGCACTCGCACTGGAGCTCGGACCACACGGTATCCTTGTGAATACCGTATGTCCCGGCTTCACACTTACGGAGCTTACGAGGAAGAATAACACTGAAGAAGAGATAGCTGCGATCAGTGACGGCATTCCGCTAAGGCGCATGGCAGAGCCGGAGGAGATAGCGAGGCTCATATACTATCTCGGATCACATGAGAATACTTACATCACGGGACAGAAGATAGCCATAGACGGAGGTTACAGCGCACAGTGAAGATAAAGTCGCGTTTTAAGGAATACAGCGTAGATTTCACGGATAGTGTCAGGCATACGAGACAGCTTTTCAAGACCTGAGAGCTATTTTGTCATAGACAGGAAGATATCTGAGCTCTATGAGAAAGACCTGCAGGGTCTCCCCGGAGACAGATGCTTTGTAATAGATGCCACGGAGACGAATAAGACCGTGGAGACGGCACTGGAGATATGCGAGAAGATGACGGTGATGCCATCGAAGCGCAATACCCATCTGATATCCGTCGGCGGAGGCATAGTGCAGGACATCACGGGCTTTGTCGCAAATGTCCTGTACAGAGGGATAGACTGGACATTTTACCCCTCCACGCTCCTTGCCGGCTGCGACAGCTGCATAGGTGGGAAGACATCCTTAAACTACAAGGGCTACAAGAATCTGCTCGGTACCTTTTATCCTCCGGATGAGATATACATATATACGGAGTTTTTTCAGACACTCACAGAAAGAGACTTCCTGAGCGGTCTCGGAGAAGTAGTAAAGTTTAACGTGATGGCAGGCAGGGACGGCATAGACCTCATAGAGCGGGATATCGACAGGCTCATATCAAGAGACAATGCAACAGTAAACGGATACGCGCACAGGTCATTGTCCTTTAAGAAGGACTTCATAGAAGAGGACGAGTTTGATAAGGGCAGGCGGATACTCCTGAACTTCGCCCATACCTTCGGACATGCTTACGAGGTATCAAGCGCGTATGAGATACCTCACGGCTCGGCGGTGGCACTTGGTATGATCACGGCAGATCATATATCGGTGCAGCGGGGAATGCTTGAAGAGGATTTTGCGAAGCGCATCGAGGAGGTATGCCGCAAGATACTGAAGCTGGAGCTGAGAAAAGAATGGTTTGCGGTGGACGTGATCCTCGGAGCCATCCGCAAGGACAAGAAACAGGTGGATGAGACCATCCGCGCCGTACTTATGGACAGAGACCTCACACTGCATATCTGTCCCGATATAACAGATGATGAGGTATG